>CAJGDA010000043.1 GCA_904501935.1 uncultured Methanobrevibacter sp.
GGATGTAAAAAAGAAAAATACAAAGGACATTGCATACGACGTGACGGTTTAACAGAAGTCTTGGATGCTATTCGTGAAGCCGACGGATTGATAATAGGTTCTCCAAATTATCTAAGTGAACTTACAGCATCATTTAGGGCACTTTATGAACGACTGGTCTTTCAGAATCTGACATATAATGCCGATGTCCCATGCTGCAATGAAAATCCGATTCCAACATTGCTTATCATGACCAGCAATGCTCCGGACAATGCCTATGAAGTATTGCTTCAAAATTATCAAAACATTTTCAACAGTTTTGTAGGGCCAACTGAAGTTTTCGTATCAGGTGAAACACTTCAGCTTAAAGATTATAGCAAAACCGATTGGCCATGGTTTTTCAATGCTGAGGAAAGATATGAAAGACATGAAACTGTTTTTCCTAAGGAAAGAGAAGCTGCTTTTGAAAAAGGAAAAGAATTAGTGTTAGAATGACATGAAAACACTATATTCTACCTCAACAGGCAATAACCTATACATTGCTAAGCAGTTGGGTGGAGAACTACTCAGCATCCCCCAACTGATGAAAAAAAAATGAATTTGATATAGAAGATGATGTTGTAGGCATCATTTTCCCTGTTTTTTATGCAACATCTCCCAAGATGCTTAGGGAATTTGTTGAAAAAAGTCAATGTTAAAACCGATTATCTGTTTTTAATCACTTCTTACGGAAGCGACGGGAATCAAAATGCATTGAAAATCTAAAAGCAATAGTACTGACAAACATTGCAAATAATGATTTTTTTTCAAATGTTTCTTTAATTCACTACTTAAAAATAGAAAAATAAGGATTATGCAATCTGATTCTTTAAATTCATTCCATGTAACTTTTTACATAATAATTAAGAAATTATCAAATACATTATAGTAATATTAAATTGTTTCCTATGTTTTCCATCATAAAATAATTACTTAAATCCCTTTTTATCATGATTATATCCATGAAATTTGTGCATCAATTTGAACCTCTCATATTAAGAAGCAGGATGATTTTTGCACAACAATACTAAATAGTATAAACATTAAAAATATAATATGAAGTATTGGATACTTTTTAAGCTAATGTTAATTAAAATTTAAGGAATAGGGAATTTTTATGGTAAAATTAAAGGTTGGATTAGCAGGAAATCCAAATGTTGGAAAAACAACTGTATTTAACGAGTTAACCGGCATGCATCAGCATGTTGGAAACTGGCCTGGTAAAACAGTTGAACAAGCCATAGGTCAATTTTCACGAGGGAAATATGATTATGAGATAGTTGATTTACCAGGAAACTATGCATTAAGTGCTCATACTATGGAAGAAATTGTATCAAGGGATTTTATCGTCGATGAAGATCCTGACGTGATAATTGATGTGGTTGATGCATCTAATTTGGAACGTAACTTATACCTTACTGTTCAGATGATGGAACTTGGAGCGAACTTAGTTTTAGCACTGAATATGAATGATTTTGCAAAAAAAAGAGGATATATAATTGATGTTGATTTGATGAGTGAAATATTAGGTTTTCCAGTAATTGACATCAATGCTAAAAGTGGTTTTGGAATCGAAGAATTGTTTACAAGCGTAGAAAAGCAATCAGAAAATCCAGTAGATACTTCTAAAAGTTTAACTTATGATGATGAGTTAAAAAGTCATTTTATGAATCTGCAGTCATTAATTGAAAAGGATGAGAAATTACTTGATGTGCCTTCACAATGGACAGCAATCAAATTGCTTGAAAATGATTCAATTATTATTCAAAAGGTTCAAAATTCACCCCAAAGTTCATCAATTTTCACAGAATTAGATAATGTGTTAAAACACATTAAGGATGATTATGATGAAAGTCCAGAAGAAATAATTGCAAGTGCAAGATACGACTTTATTGATGATTTGATGGCAAAATCCGTTGAAATTAATGCCGTTGAAGGAGAAACCATTACTGATAAAATAGATAATATTGTACTAAACAAATTTTTAGCATTTCCTATTTTTGTTGTATTAATGTATATAATTTTTGAAATAACATATAATATAAGTGCACCGTTTCAAAGTTTAATTGAGCAATGTTTTAAAATGCTTTCTGAATTTGTTGCCAGTTTTATTACTAATTCATATTTAACCTCATTTATATGTGATGCTGTTATTGGAGGTGTTGGAGGAGTCCTTTCTTTCTTACCTATAATTCTTGTAATATTTTTATTTTTAAGTATTCTTGAGGATTGTGGATATCTTGCAAGAGCCGCTTTTTCCATGGATTTAATTATGCATAAACTTGTTGGTCTTCATGGTAAAGCATTTATACCAATGATTTTAGGATTTGGTTGTGGAGTCCCCGCCATCATGGCAACAAGAACATTAGAAAATGATAATGACCGTAAAATTGCTATGATGCTTGTACCATTCATGTCCTGCACAGCAAGATTACCTATTTATGCCATATTCATTGCAGCATTTTTCCAAGAATATAACGGAATCATATTACTGTCAATCTATCTTTTAGGAATCATAATGGCATTTATTGTAGCATCAATTCTCAAAAGAATATTGCTAAAAGGTGTAACAACTCCATTTGTAATGGAACTTCCATCATATAAACTTCCTTCACTGAAAGGAGTATTATTACATACCGGAGAAAAAGTTATAGGATTTATAAAAAAAGCAGGAACAGTAATTCTTGGTTGTTCCATTATATTATGGGCTTTAAGTAGCTTCCCATTAGGCGTTGAATACGGATCTGCTGACAGTCTATTAGGTATGATTGGTAACTTTATCGCCCCAATTTTTGCTCCGTTAGGATTCGGCACATGGCAAGCAGCCGTAGCTCTTATTGCAGGGTTAGCTGCAAAAGAAGTTATTGTATCTACTTTCGGTACTCTTGGAGGAATGAACGAAGATGATGAAAGTGGTATGACACACTTAATACAAGATACTTTCACCCCATTATCTGCATACTCATTTATGGCATTTACTTTATTATATATCCCATGTTTCAGTACTATTGCTGCAATTAAGCATGAAATGAATGGATATAGATGGGCTTTGACAATGTGTGCCATTACCTTTATAACTGCATATGTTGTGTCATTTTTAATCTATAACATAGGTCTTTTAGCTGGATTTGGTTAACTACCAATTTCAGCACCATATTTATCTTTTTTTGAATTAAGATGTGACACAAAGTCAGTATTTTCTAATTTTTTAAGTAATTATACTATATTTAAGTTAAATTTTAAATATTATCATTAATTGACTTTTGATAATAATCAGAAATCATGCTAATGAATCTTTTTTTATCTTCAAGGCTATAATTTTCAAAAAATTTAGCTTCCCATTTGTATGCAATACCCAATAGAGTAAAAACAGCTGATTTTCCTTCATCAGTCAAATTGATAATTCTGCTACTTTTATTTTTTTCATCAAACTCGCGATAAATCAACTTATTTTTTTCTAAGCGTTTAATTATTTGACCCACATTTGCCTCTGAAACCATTAAAAGATCTGCTAATTCTCTTTGAGAGCTATTGGGATGATAAAAAATATTCACTAGATAAGTAAAATCTCGAGGATTGATATTTTTAAAATAATTCTTTAAAAATTTATTATACTCCGCATTAATATAATCCATATAAAGAATTATGGGAATGAATGAATTTTCTTCTTTTTCAAAATCAACCATTTTTTTAATGCCTCCAGTCAAAAAAATAACATAACCCCAAAATTTAAAACCATTTTAATTTAAATCGTAGCAATTTTTCTATTATTTAACACTAATTATAACTTGAATTTAATAAAATATAAAAATTATTATTAAAATACTTAAGACTAATTTAAAAAAATAATAATATAAGAATTAATAATTATAAGGCCCGAGATGACATAAACTAAAAGAAAAAATGGAAATAAAGAAATTATTAATTCAAATATTATTAATACATTTTGGAAATTACTTAACTATTATTCGTCCAATTTTGGGATTCCTGTTATTCTAAGCCCTCCATAATGGGACCTGTATTTAATGTTTAATCCAATTAATAATGGAGTGATTTTTTCAATAATTCTTGCTTTTTCAAGTATTCCTGTATCGATAGTTCTTATTCCTGGTATTTTATTAATAATTTCAACAGCAATCTCTTTTGATTCCTTATCATCACCTGCAATTAAACAATCACAGTCAATTTCTTCTGGAATATTGGATAAATGAGAGTTACTGATATTACAAAATGCACAGATTACTTTAGCACCAGTTCCATCAAGGATTTTTGCTGTTCTTTCTGCTGCTGAACCTTCCATCAAATCAACAAATCTGAATGGTTTACCACCAATAGCTGTTTCAAGAGGTACAGTTGCATCCATTACTATTTTATCAGTGCAGAACTCTTTGATTCCTTCTACTGTTGGTTTTTGTGCTGCAAGAGGTACTGTAAGTATTAAAACATCCCCTTCTTTAGCTGCATCTTCGTTTGACATACCGCACATATTAGATAAATCATAGTCTGCATATTTCTCTTTTGCTTCATCAACAACTGTTAATGCTTTTTCTTCTTTACGAGAACCAACAATAACTTCTACACCCTCTATTGCTAATCTAAGAGCAATACCTAAACCTTGTGGACCAGTTCCACCAATTACACTAACTTTCATTTTAATACCTCAGTAATATAATAATGAAAAACTATTAAAAAAAGAAGTTATATGTAACTTCTTTTTTAATTTAATTAAATTCCTTCTCCGCCGTCAACTCTTAATATTTGACCGTCAACAAAAGTAGATTCATCACTTGCCAAATATACTGCGGCATAAGCAATATCTTCACCTAAACCTTTCCTTTTCATTGGAGTTGCGTCAACCATTGCTTGACCTGCTGCTTCAGCTTCAGGACCTGAAGCTGCAACCATTGGTGTGTCAATAAGACCTGGCGCAATACCATTACATCTTATATTCGGACCTAATTCCATTGCAATGGATTTGGTTAAACCAATAAGTGCATGTTTACTTGTTACATATGCCACAGCACCGTATTTAGGTGAGAATCCTGCAGATGAACTGGTGTTAATGATTGATCCACCACCACTTTCCAACATTACAGGTATTGCTAATTTTGATAAGCAGAATGCTGCGGTTACATTGACTGCCAATATGTTATTCCAGTCCTCAAGGGATAAATCTGTTATAGGAGTTAAAGAGAACATTCCGGCATTATTGAATAAAATATCAATTTTTCCGAACTCCTCGACAGCTGTGTCGACGATTTTTTGCATATCATCCGGACTTGACATGTCAGCAATTACATAGACCGCTTCGCCGCTTTCAGCTTTAATTGCATCAACGACTTCGTTAGCTCTTCCTTCATTTCTTCCTACAACAACAACTTTTGCTCCTTCTTTTGCAAAAAGTTCTGCTGAAGCTCTACCCATACCGGATGTGGATCCGGTAATAATAGCTACTTTACCATCGAGTCTTCCCATGTTTTTCACCTTTAAAATTTTAAGACTAAAGGTTCTTTAGTCTTTACACATATTTTATTCAAATTAATATATAAACATTACTAAAAAAATTTTATGTATTTTTTAAAATTAACAGAATATTAAGGGCCTATTATAAAAATTATAAAAGAATATCTTGAATTTAGAGAGCAACAAAATTTAAACAACGATAACAGTTATATATTTTCACAAATAAAATATACATTAAAGTATAAAGAAACTTTAGTCAATTTGGAGGACAAAAATATGAAAATAGGAATTATCGGAATCGGAGCAATTGGCGGAACTATAGCTAGAAAACTTGCAGAAAAGGGCCATGAGGTTAAAGTGGCCAATTCAAGAGGCAAGGATTCTGTTAAAGAATTTGCAGATGAAATTGGGGCACATCCATCAGATCTCAATGAGATTTCAGAAAATGTTGACATCCTAATTCTTTCCGTTCCTTACAGTGCAATTGATTCCATACCAAACGAAGTATTTGCAGATTTATCTTCTGATGCTATTGTAGTGGACACAGGCAACTTTTATCCTGAAATACGTGATGGTGAAATTGAAGGATTGGGAAATGGAGAAGTTGAAAGTCTTTGGGTTTCAAGCAAAATCGAAAGGCCTGTCATTAAAGCGTTCAACACACTCTTGGCATATTCATTATCCGAACTTGGCTTGGAAAAGGGAGAAGACGGAAGGCTTGCAATGCAAGTTGCAGGCGATGATGAGAAAGAAAAGGAAATTGTAATGGATTTGGTAGATCAATGCGGTTTTGACCCATATGATGCAGGAACACTTGCCGAATCCTGGAAGATGCAACCTACATCAGCAGGATACTGCTGTGATTATACAGTGGATGAGCTTAAATCCATTAAAGAAAAATCCACTCAGACTCCAGAAAGTGTGGCAGAAAACAGAGTCAATGTCATGGGAAATTTCGCAAATTTGACCGGCGGCGACTTCAGCCATGAAAATGTAATAAGCATAAACAGGAAATATAATATTTAAGTCAATTGAAATGATTATGACGGTTACACGATATTTTATTATAGGTACTTTATAATAATATAATCTAAGCGATTTAATTGAAAGAGGTTATTAGATGCCGTATTTAACTATGAGCGATGGAATTAAATTATACTATGAGAATTGTGGAGAAGGCGAAACGTTAGTTTTCTGTCATGGATTGAACTCTTCACATATTGCAAATAAAGAGTTTTATGATGAGTTTAAACAAGATTATAATACTGTCGTTTATGACCAGAGGGGCCATGCGGATTCGGATAAGTCAAAAATCCACATGAATGTGCAAAGATTAGGCCAGGACTTAAACGAAATAATCGAATCATTGAATCTTGAGAATGTCACATTAATCGGCCATTCAATGGGTGCGGCATCGATTTACAGTTATGTAAATCAGTTCGGCTGTGACAAGATTAAAAAGATTGTTGCATGCGATATGTCCCCATATATGCGCAATGACGGATGGAAAGGAGGCATAGCGCAAGGCAAATGGAGTGATGAGGACTTTATGCAAGATTTTGACCGCATATTTGATGATGTGGGATATGCCACATATTATATTTTCAAATACATGATGAACCCTACCCCATTGAATGTTTCTGAAGAGGATGAAAAAAACTTCATAAAGAGCTTTGGCGATTCAGTGGACCCCTTGACAATGGCGAGTCTTTGGTATTCCCTTTTTAGAACAGACCAGCGCCCTGCAATGGAAAAGATTACAGTCCCATTTTTATATTTAATGCCCGACAATCCCCTATATTCCACAGAAGCAACAGATTATATAAAAAAGCATGTTCAAGACATTTTTGTGCTTGAAAATGATTTTCCAGATACCACCCATGCCATATGGAATCAGATGCCCCATGAAGTTGCTGAAGCAGTTAAGAAATTCATAAAAGATTATTGATATCATTCGGTGAAAAATATGCATTTTACACAACCAGTCTATAGAAACCCTTATTGGCCAACATTTCCTTTACTGCAGGTCACACAGGGCTGCACTCACAACCGATGCAAATTTTGCACAATGTATAAGGATGTGAAGTTTAGACCACAGCCAATGGAACTTATTGAAGAAGATTTGCAGGAATTAAAAAAAATTGCTCCTCATGTGAAAACAATTCAATTGCTTTCGGCCAATCCTTTAGTAATGACCTACAACAAATTCAAGCCCATTCTAGAAAAGATAAATGAATATCTTCCGGAAATCGAATACATTTACACACAAACAAGAGTTTCTGATTTAAGGAACAAGACTGTAGAAGAACTTGAAAGCTTAAATGAATTGGGATTAAGGGAGATTTCGCTCGGTGTTGAAAGTGGAGATGACTGGACACTGAAAAGAGTCAATAAGGGATATACATCAGAAGACATTATTGAACAGTGCGGCAAATTAACTGACGCAGGAATTGACTTTTGGATGAGCTTTTTAAATGGTGTGGCTGGAAAAGAGCGTAGCATGGACCATGCAATAAATTCAGCAGAAATATTCACTCAATGTGACCCAATGCTTGTTGGAACAGGCGGTCTGACACTATTTCCCGGAACTCCCCTATTGGAAGAGGTTCACAAAGGAGAGTTCAGCCCACTTAATGAAAAGGAAATGTTAGTTGAGCTTAAGACTTTTGTTGAACATTTAAATTGTGATTGTGATTTTATTACACACCACACAGTTTCCGCAAGTTTGTCCGGCCCTAACTTTTTAGATAGAAAAGATGAAATACTCAATGCGCTCAATAATGAAATAGAACACGGCGATATGGATAAATATGCTGAAATCAGGAGGAACAAACGATCATTATGACCTCAAATGAATTTAAAAGAGATGATTTGTTATTTTCATTATGCGGATTGAATTGCAGCTTATGCCCTATGTTCATTAGAGGCGGATGTACAGGCTGCCGTGAAGGTAGCTCATGCTATCTGATATGTGAATTTGCACCATGCAGCATCGAACACGGAAACATAGACTATTGCTTTGAATGTGACGAATACCCCTGTGAAAAATATGAGGGCGTAGATTTATACGATTCACTCATTTCGCATAAAAATCAGCTAAAGGATATGGAAAAGGCAAAGACCATAGGCATTGAAAATTACAGGGCAGAACAAAGAGTTAAAAAAGGAATTCTAAACAGGCTTTTAAATGAGTATGATGCAGGCCACAGCGATGTATTTTTCTGTTTGGCCGTTAACTTGATGGAAGTGAATGACTTAAATAAAATATTAAACGAAGCAGATGAATTAACCAAAAATATGAATCTGGATGAAAAATCTTCCTTTATGAAAGATGCTCTGAATAACTGTGCTGTAAAGAGAAATATTTCACTTAAATTAAGGCATTGATCCTATTCATTTTTATTAATTATAATTTATTGTCGGAGTACTAAAGAATAACTAAATTATAAGTTAAAAATTTATAAATAGTTATCTTTCCAAAAATATGATTATATGAGTAATGAAAAGTTCATGGACCCCGGAAGGCTAGAGGCCTTTTATGATGCAATTATTGCAATTATCGTAACTGTATTGGTGTTGGAATTACCTCAGCCTGCAACTGCATCACTAGCTTCCATTTGGGCTTTAAGGACATCTTATTTCGCATATTTAATTAGTTTTTTAGTTTGTGCCAACCTATGGCAGTATCATCATTTAATATATAACCATGTTGAAAAGATCAACACCAGAATAATTTGGTTAAATATACTGTTGATGTTTGTATTCTCTTTAGTTCCTTATTTGACAATTTTCGTTGCCAATAATCCGAATTCACTGATTCCCCAACTTTTATATGGTCTTGATTTTATTGTAGTTGACCTAATATTGTTTTTAATGGCTAAAACCCTATTAAAAATTAATAGTAATAGCGAAGATTACTTAAAAAAGGCATTGAATGTGAGAGAGGCACTCTATATCCCATTTATAATACTGATTGTAGGGTTCATTGTTGCTCTTTTAGGCTATCCAATAGCCATTAGCGTTTGTTGCTTAATAACAATGCTAAGGTCAATCATTTATTCACTCCATTGAGAGCAAACATGAAATTTGGCTCCAAAACACTTTTACAGCATCACTATCTTAAACTTCAAATCATCTATGGGAAATTTGAATTGACTTTTTGATACCGTTTAAATAGCTTAACGTTAATGTTTGCATAACAGTACTGGAATTATCCGGAAAGCATAATCTCATTTTTACAAAAAATAATTTTTTATATTTCATATCGTTTAATAAATTAGATTATTTTTAAATATTATCAATAAATTATATTATTTATTAGATATTTTTTAATTTTATGATAATTAATTTATAGAATATATATTCGATAAATATAAATAGAATATTTTTTTATAGTATATATTAACTACTATGAGAATTATCAAGATTAGTAGAATTAAAAACGGAGGATAAAAAATGAGTTTTAAAAAAGTTGTAGTATGCGGAAGCGGAGTTTTAGGAAGCCAAATAGCATACCAAACCGCATTCAAAGGATTTGACGTGGAAATATGGCTTAGAAGTGAAGGTTCTATTGAAAGAGCCAAACCAAAACTTGAAAGATTAAAAAATATCTATCTTGAAACTCTTGAAGCCATGAAAACACAACCTGAAGCATATTGTAGAGGACTATCTGATAAAACTGATTTAACAGACAACGAAATTGATGAATTAAAACAAAAAGCAATTGATGCACTTGACAGTTTAAAGCTAACTACAAGCTATGAAGAAGCGGCTGATGATGCTGATCTGATTATAGAAGCAATAGCAGAAGACCCTGAACAAAAAGTTGCATTCTATACAGAACTTCAAAAACATATGCCTGAAAAAACAGTGCTTGTAACAAATTCATCAACATTACTCCCAAGCCAATTTGCAGAATATACCGGCAGGCCGGAAAAATACTTAGCATTGCATTTCGCAAATAACATTTGGAGAAGCAACACCGCTGAAGTAATGGGTCATGCAGGAACCGACCAAAAATATTATGACCAAGTTGTTGAATTTGCTGAAGAAATTGGAATGGTTCCAATTACACTTAAAAAAGAACACCCTGCATATGTTTTAAACTCATTGCTTGTTCCATTTTTAAGTGCAGCTCAGATGTTATGGGCTGATGATGTGGCAGATCCTGAAATGATTGATTTGACCTGGAAACTTGCAAGCGGTGCTCCAGAAGGACCTTTCCAAATCATCGATTATGTTGGATTGACAACTGCATACAATATTTCAATAATGCATCCTGAAGCAAATGATCCTAATTCCATTCAATACAAAGTATGTCAAAAACTTAAAGAAAAAATTGACAAAGGCGAAACCGGAATTAATGCCGGAAAAGGTTTCTATGAATATTAAATATTGCAATATTTTGCAATATTTTTTCTATTTTTTTATATAATCCCATAAATTCTTAAAATTGGACTCCAAAACGCTTTTTAAATCAAAACCATCTTCAAAAATAGTTAAAAAGAAAATTCCATTCAGATTAGATTTAAATAAATTAGATATTTCCCAAGTAGACAAATCCGTTCGAATCTCACCGGATTTCTTTCCATCATCAATGATTTCATTTAAATAATTGGTATACTCTTCATTATAATTATTATACTTTTGATTGAAGGATTCGTATTTTCTAATTGCCTCAAATGATATGATGAGTATTTTCTTAAAGTTATCATCAAATTCAGCTTCGTTTTGATAGGGAATATCCTCCAATTTTAATGTGGATTCAGTATAATGATTGTGCAGTTTTTCATATGCGGTTCCTTTAAGCCTTTTGCGGTTTTTTAAGATTTTCGAATAGTTCTCAACGACATATTTATTTAAAACTGCCTGGATTATCTCATCCTTATCATCAAAATAGTAATATATTGTACCGGGACTGAGATTGGATTCCTCGCTAATATCAGAAATTGATGTATTATTCAATCCTTTTTTCAGCAATACCCTAAAGGTAGATTCCACAATCTTTTCTGTAGTGTCCATAAGAAAACCTTAGTTGATTATAAAACTATATATTCAAATCATATTATAATTAATTTTTGTAAATATATAATTTAGGTAATGGCATGAATGCAGTAGAAATTATTTTCAGCCCGACAGGAGGCACAAAAATAGCTGAAATTATCACAAAAAGATGGAATTTGAAAACTCGAAGAATTGATTTATCCAATCCTCAAATAGATTTCAGCAAATATAAATATAAATAATAATAAACATAAACTTATCATGATAAGTTTATTCGCTGGGGCAATACAATGGACACGTTAAATAAGGTTGAAAAGATGGATATAATCCCATTATATCCTGCACTA
>CAJGDA010000044.1 GCA_904501935.1 uncultured Methanobrevibacter sp.
GAATTCAACTACTGGTATCCTCTTGACTGGAGATTGTCTGCAAAGGATTTGGTAGGTAACCACTTGAGCTTTTTAATGTTTGCCCACAGCGCAATCTATCCTGAAGACAAATGGCCAAAAGGAACTGTAGTATTTGGAATGGGTCTTTTGGAAGGAAACAAAATGTCCTCATCAAAAGGTAATGTTATTCTCCTAAAAGATGCAATCAATGATTACACCGCTGATGTAGTAAGGCTCTTCCTGATGGCATCAGCTGAACCATGGCAAGACTTCGATTGGAGAGAAAAAGAAGTTCTTGGAACCAAAAGAAGACTTGAATGGTTTAGGGAATTTGCAGCTAGAATTGAAGAAATCAAAGGTTCTAAGTTAGATTTAAGCAATATTGAAGAGGTCGAATTGACCCGTACCATTGACTTATGGATGATCAGTCAGCTCAACGAACATGTTAAAAAATCAACAGAAGCTTTAGAAGTCTTCCAAACCAGACAAGCTTTACAGGAATCATTGTTCTTACTCAAAAAAGATGTCGATCACTATCTATACCGTGTAAAACACATAATTGATGATAAAGACCCAGCAGTAATATATGTCTTATCAACCGTTCTTGAAGCTTGGATTAGGCTTTTAGCACCATTTACACCTCATACTTCAGAAGAATTATGGTCAACTTATGGTGGAGAAGGATTTGTAAGTGAAGCGGCATGGCCTGAATATGATGAAGAACTTGTAAGCCCTGAAATTGAAAAATCAGAAGAATTGGTTGAAAATATCATTAAGGATATTGCACACATCAAGCAAATGGTTGGAGATGAAGTTGAAAAGATTCACATCTACCTTGCTCCTGATTGGAAATGGGATTTATACAAAATAGCTGATGAGGTTGGAAAACCTGATATCGGCCAAATTATGGGTAAAGCTATCGCAGCCAATATCTATGATGACAAAAAAGAAATAGCTATGGTAGCTAAAAAAATCGGTAAGGAAATTACCAAAACAAGATACATCGGTAAAATCAACGAAGAAGAAATATTGACCGATGCTCTTGACTACATTAAAGAGGAATGTGGTAATGAAGTAATTATCCACACTGATGATTCATACGACCCACAAAACAAGGCTAAAAATGCAATGCCTTACAAACCAGCATTATTTATGGAATAGATTTTTCTATTCTATCTCTTTTTTTTGAATTAATCTTAAAATTTAATATTAATTTTGTTTAATGGAAATTGCCTGAATGATATGCTTTTTAACTTATAAAATAAGAAAATTTAATATATTTAAAATTAATAAAATTAAATGATTTCAAGTTTTAGAGGGATTATTATGAATAAAAAAATAATTTTTATTTTGGCATTATTTCTCGCCACAACATTGATGATAAGCAGCGTGAGTGCTGAAGGCATCTTAGATTTTATAAGTAGTAATGATACAGACAATAGCAATGACGATACAAAATTCATTGTCGGTTTTAATGCTGCATTTCCACCTTTTGGATACAAAGATGATAATGGAAGCTACATCGGTTTTGATTTGGCTTTAGCTGAAGAAGTGGCTAAGAGAAATAATTGGACTTTTGTTGCTCAACCAATTATTGACTGGAATACTAAAGAAGTCGAACTTAATTCAGGTGTTGTGGACTGCATATGGAGTGAATTCACAATCAACGGAAGAGAATCTGATTATACTTGGTCTGATCCTTATTTTAACACTTCCCAAGTATTCGTTGTTAAAAATGATTCAAACATTTCATCTGTCAGTGATTTAAAAGGAAAAAATTTAGAAATTCAGGAAGGCAGTTCTGCACTAGAAACTCTCAACAATAATAATAAAACATTGAAAGCCACATTTGGAGATTTAGTCGAAATTAAAGAATACAATACCGGATTTATGGATTTGGAATCTGGAGCATGTGACGCATTAATCGCAGATGAAGGAGTGGCTTATTATCATATTGTTGAAAGATTCGGCAATGGCAATTTTAAAATTCTTGATGAAAAACTTTCACATGAACAATATGGAATCGGATTTAAAAAAGGAAACATTGAGTTAAGGGACCAAGTTCAAAAAACATTAGATGAAATGTTTAAAGACGGAACTATTGATAAGATTGCTCAAAATTATAGCGACTACAAGATTCCTAAAGGCTTAATATACCCATAAGGAAAATAAAGATTTTTAAAAAATCTTTATCTTTTTATTTTTTTCATAATTTTCTTGCAAATACAAGATATCCGCTATGGCCAACCATGCGTGTTTTCGGCCTTACACCCTGTTGTCTGACTTCCAGTCCACGTTCTAAAGTTTCAAGAATTTCAATATCATAAAATCCTAGTTTTTTTGCAACTCGATAAGCTGTTTCAGCCTGATCGATATATGGTGCATAAACGGCCAGCCATCCTCCAACATTTAAAGCATCCCAAACCTCTTCAAATATCTCAAATGGCTTCGGCAAATCTAAAAAGATTAAATCAATGTTATCTTCATCGATTCCATCCTTAATATTCTGATTTTTAACATGGATATTGGTTATTCCAAATCTGTCAATATTCTTTTGGGCGACTTCAGCAAAGTCTTCGCGTATTTCATAGGTAAACACTTCGCCATCAGGACCCACAACATTTCCGAAATTAAGTGCAATGGCTCCAGCACCAGTTCCTGCATCGACTACCCTTGAGCCTGCTCCCAAACCAGTATGTGCTAAAACCTGTCCAATGTCTTTTTTAATAAGAATTGAACATCTCCTATCCATTATATCGATGAAATCATTGACATTAGGTTTCATGATTTTAAATGTGTGGTCAAGATGACTTTTTACTTCATCGCCTACATCCGCATTATCTAAAATTTCCGCCTTAACAATTCCCAAATCGCTTTGAAATTCTTCACCAGGCTTTAAAACATATTTTTTACCACGTTCATCTAAAATCATCTTCATAATATACACCTAATTTTCAAGTTCTGCTAATCTTTTTACTCTTTTTAAGGAATCCGGGTGAGTGGACAATAATTCCATGATTCCATTTTTTCTAGATATTCTAACTTCAGAATTGGCGAGTTTTCTTAACTCCTCATCTGATATTCTTCCATCACCATCAAAGTCTATTTGCTGGAAATCATTGACATCATGTTTGGCATTATTAATATCATTGACAAAGAATGCACGATTTGTATTCAAATCTGCAATTGTTTGGTCACTGCATCTTGCAGCTCCATAGGATAATTTATATAATGCAGATACCAATGCTGCAGGTCTGTTTCCGAATTCAACGCTGGCTTCATCAGCATAGTATTCCCTTATTCTTGAAATGAATAATACCAATAGCTGACCTACAAGATAGGATACATAACCTAAAATTCCAATAATGACCGCACCGCCGTTATCCCTGTCTCCTGAAAACATGAATGATAATGCAATGTAATAACAAATCATTGGAATAACACTTACAACTGTAGTTACAATCATGTCATTGTGTTGGATATGACCCATTTCATGACCGATAACAGCTCTTAACTCATCGTGGTCAAGCAATCCTAAAATTGGACGAGTTATAGCAATATGACCACTTCTTTTAGACCTTCCATAAGCGAATGCATTCGGAATATTGACTTCAGACAAACCGACTTCAGGCTTAGGAATTCCAGCAGCATCAGCCAATTCCTGAACCATCTGATGAATTTGAGGAGCTTCAGCTTCAGACAGCGGCCTCACATTCATAGAACGTTTTACCAAGCTTGGTCCGAACCAATATTGCAAAAATACAATCACTAAGCTTGCAACCAACCATATCATATAGCTGCGAACGCCCAGATATATTCCTGCAATCATAACAAGGAAATAAACAATTGTAAACATTATAATTGATGTCAACCACATTCTTAACTTAAGTTTCCATGTGCCTTTCATTACTAACACCTATAAATTTTTATAAACATTACTTTTCAAATGCTCACTTTAATTATATATTAATTGGATTTAATATATTAAAAAAGTTAAGCAAAAAATAATTTAACAACATCATACATAAATGTTACTATAATAAAATGGTGATTAAATGAGCGGACCATGGGTAGAAAAATATAGACCACAGAAATTAGAAGACATCGTAGGACAAAAACAAATCGTAGCAAGATTACAAAAGTATGTAGGCGAAGAAAGCATGCCTAATTTGATGTTTACAGGTCCGGCAGGTGTCGGTAAAACAACCACTGCATTGGCATTGGTAAAATCTATTTTAGGCGAATACTGGAGACAAAACTTTTTAGAATTGAATGCATCTGACGCAAGAGGAATTGACACAGTTAGAGACCGCATCAAAAATTTCTGTAGGTTAAAACCTGTTGGTGCCCCATTTAGAATAATATTCCTAGACGAAGTCGACAACATGACAAAAGATGCACAGCATGCGCTTCGTCGTGAAATGGAAATGTATACAAAAACCGCCTCATTTATACTCTCCTGTAATTACTCATCAAAGATTATTGACCCAATTCAATCAAGATGTGCAATATTCAGATTCGCTCCAATTAAAGGCGAGGAAATCAAAGAACGTTTACAGTACATTTGTGAAAATGAAGGATTTGAAACCACTGATGCAGGACTCGATACAATTGTTTACTTCGCTGAAGGGGACATGAGAAAGGCAGTGAATGTCCTTCAAGCTGCAGCTTCAGAAGGAGAAGCGATAACCGAAGAAGCAATTTATGAAGTCGTTTCAAAAGCAAAACCTCAAGACATTGGAAATATGATAAACAAAGCCTTGATGGGAGACTTTATGGGAGCCCGCAATATCTTAAGAGACACTATGGTTTTACAGGGAACCAGTGGAGAAGATATGGTTACTCAAATCTATCAGGATGTTTCCAAAAGAGTAATTGAAGGAAAAATGGATGCTAGCATTTACATGGACTTAATTGAAGCAATAGCAGAATGTGATTTTAGAATTAGAGAAGGGGCAAATCCAAGAATACAACTTGAAGCTTTATTAACCCAATTCTTATAAGGTATGGAAATGTTATGGACTGATAAATACCGACCACAAACCCTCTCAGAAGTTGTCGGAAATAAAAAAGAGATTAAGATAATCACCGACTGGGTTAATGCTTGGAAATCAAATGACCCACAAATACCGCTACTATTAGTTGGCCCTCCCGGCATTGGAAAAACAACACTGGCGCAAATCATTGCAAAAGAGTTTTCAGAGTATATTGAACTCAATGCCAGTGATAAACGTTCCCAAGATGTAATCAAAAGCACAATAGGAGAGTCATCTTCATCAAGATCTCTTTTTGGAGATGAATATAAATTAATCATTTTAGACGAAGTGGACGGTATTCACGGAACCAATGACCGTGGTGGCGTAAAGGCCATTGGAGAGATAATCAAAAGCTCAAAACATCCAATGATTCTAATCGCTAATGATTTTTACTCAAAAAGATTGCAATCCATCAAGCCAAAATGCAATGTAATCAAAATGAAAAAGTCAAGATGGAATTCAATTTCTGCACTTTTAAGAAAAATTGCGCAAGCGGAAGGAGTTGAAGTAGAGCCGGCTGCCTTAAAGGAAATAGCTGTTAAATCTCAAGGAGACGTTAGGTCAGCCATAAATACCTTACAGGCACTAGCTGATAAGGACCATACATTAGGAGTTAGTGATGTTGAAGATATAGTCACTAAAGACACCCGTTCCGATATATTCAACGCCATTACAAGTGTTTTAAAAAGCAAAACTCCTGCTCATGTCAAAGAAGCTCTTTGGATTGAAGAAGACCCTACTCTTGTTATGGAATACATTGCAGAAAACATTCCAAGAGAGTATAAGGATAAAAATGAAATTAAAAAAGCTTATGACTACATCTCAAAAGCGGACATATTCTTTGGAAGGACAAATGTAAGTAGAAATTACGGTTACTGGAAATATGCGAGTGACTTTATGGGAATTGGTGTAAGCAACTCCAAAAAAGAAACCTATAAGAAATTCACAAAAATCCAAACACCAACAATTTTTACAACAATGAGCCGCAATAGAGGTAAAAGAAACCTAAGAGATGACATTGCCGAGAAAATGTCTGAAAAAATGCACATTTCACACTCAATAGCCATTTCAATGTTTCCTTATCTTGAAATAATGTTTAAAAATGACGAACTTGCTTGGGAAATTTCTGACTTTTTAGGACTTGAAGATCATGAAATCAAAAGATTCAGATCAAAAAAGATTCCTAAGAAAGTCGTCGACAAAATGGAAAAGCAAAAAGCTCAAATGAGAGTTGAAGAACGTGATAGGCGTGCTGAAGAGCTTAAAAATCAAATGATGAATGTCATTCCAGAAGTTGAAGAAACTCAAGAAAATGAACTGCCCTTTGAAATTCCGGGTCTTGAAGCAACAAAAGTTGAAGAGGAACCTCCACAAGAAATAGAAGAAGAGGAAACTATTGAAGAGCCGGAAATTGCTGAAGAACCTCAAGAAGAAAAAGTCGAAGAGAAAAAAGAGAAAAAGAAAACTGATAAGCAAGTCTCATTATTCAGTTTCTAATTTATTTTTAATGTATTGTGCAGCATTTACAACATTTTCCCTATATTGCGGAGCAACATCTTCTAAAAATTCAGAGAATGAATTGGCCAACTCATTTTTATTTTTATTTTCTAAAATATCCTTGCCATCCATCTCTAAAAACGAATTGATCCAATCCAAAGGAACATTAATCAAGGGATAGATTTCATCGGAGTTTCTGGAATAATTCAAACCCTCACCGGAAAAAATGCCTTCAAATATATCATTAACCTGGTCATCTAAAATCAAGGGATTGATTTTTAAGTCGTATTCACCTTCATGAACAAGTTTTACGCCATATTTACGAGTATAAGGTTCCATAAGCAATTCAATGATAAAATTATCTTCCGGCATTAGAATGCAAGAGTTTGGCTCGATTTCCAAAGCCAAATGTTTGGATGACTTTGAACAGATTTTTTGAAACAGCTTGTTTCTTACAACTTCGATTTCAGGATACTGCTTCATAAAGGTAGCTTCACGTGTTCTTGAAAACTTTGAAAATCTCAAATTGTTAATGTAAATCTTTTGTGGAGTATATGAAATAAAGCGAGTGTCCACTCCTATTATCTTTAAAAATTTCAATACGTCCTTTTTAGAATTTGTAAATTCTTCTTTTTCGTCATTTAATCCTGAAACGTCAAACATCAAATCCATATTATCATTCTAAATTAAGTGTGTCTTTTAGGGCTTTTTCCATTACATCAACTGGCGCATCCCTGCCAGTCCAAATTTTAAAGCTTTCAGCACCCTGATAGAGCAGCATTTTAATTCCATAAACCGGTTTTGCACCTGCTCTAATAGCTTCCTTTATCAGTGCTGTTTCATTAGGATTGTAAACCGCATCAAATACAACCAAATCCTCATGCATATCTCCTGCTGAAGCAATAGGTTCATCGTCTATGTTGGGATGCATTCCGATTGGTGTTGTATCAACCAAGATATCTGCATCTTTTAAGTAACCGCTAATTTCAGAAATTGAATCGGCTTTAACATCATCAATCAAGCCGGAGCCTAAAACATCGCTGGCCAAGCTTTGAGCCTTCTCAACATTTCTGTTTAGTATTGTTAAAGATTCAGCACCGTATTTTGCAATGTAAAATGAGATTGCTCTTGATGCACCGCCTGCGCCTGCAACTACAACTTTTTTATCTTTAATTGGAGTTACTTCCCCAATTGCTCTTACAGCACCGATTCCATCAGTATTGTAACCTTTCAATTCTTTAAAATCTATTGTATTAACTGCACCGATTAAAGCGGCCACTTCATCGATTTCATCTAAAAACTGCATTACTTCAATCTTATGAGGGATTGTGACATTGAATCCTTTAATGTTAAGGGAATTTGCACCGTCAACTGCTGATTGCAAATTTTGGGGGTCGACATCAAATGCAACATAAGCATAATCCATTCCCAACTTTTCAAATGCTGCATTATGCATTGTCGGTGAAAAGCTATGTTCTACAGGATGGCCAATCAATCCTACAATATTTGTACTACCTTTAATTTTCATATATATTTTATTAGATTAACAAAGATTATATAACTTTGCAGATACAAATTTTAATCATAATATATCTTATCAAGGAGTGTAAAAATGGAATTTACAAGACCAAGAGGTACAAGAGATTTCTTATTTGAGGAAATGAGAGAAAGAAAGCAAGCAGAAAGTACCTTAAGAAAAGTATTCGAAAGTTACGGTTATCAAGAGATTCAAACCCCATTATTTGAAGAATTAAAATTATTTACAACAAAATCTGGAGACGAAATTGTAAATCAATTGTACAATTTTAAAGACAAATCAGACAGAGAATTGACATTAAGACCTGAAATCACTGCTCCAGTTGCAAGATTATACCTGAACGAACTTGAAAAGACAGCTACAAAACCTATTAAATTATATTACTACGGCAGCTGTTTTAGATATGAAAGACCTCAAAAAGGCAGATTCCGACAATTTTGGCAATTCGGCTGTGAATTGATTGGCGCTAAAACACCTCAAGGTGAAGCGGAAGTTATTGCATTGTGTACAGATGCGATAAATTCACTTGGAATTACAACAGCCGACGTTAACATCAACCACTTGGGAATCATTAGAGGCCTGTTCAAGCATTTTGACATTTCAGTTGAAACCCAAAGTGAAATCATGGTTGTTATTGATAAAGGCGATAAGGATTTGCTTATTGAGTCTTTAAGTGGAGATGAACCGATTATCGATAATGATGAATTAAATCAAATATTATTAAAACTAATCGATTTGGTGGGAGACAAAACCATAATACCTGATGTTGAAGAGTTGATTGCACCTTACGATGAACCAAAAGAAGCATTAGAAGAACTTAAAGAACTAATCAACTTATTGGAAGCATTCCAAGTGGAAAACTATACATTAAACCTTGGTGTTGCAAGAGGACTCGATTACTACACCGGAATCGTGTTTGAAATCTATGTTCCAGAGCTCGGCGCACAAAAGCAAATCTGCGGTGGAGGATCATACAGTTTAGTCAAGCTCTTTGGAGGTCAGGAAGTCGAATCAACCGGTTTTGCTCTAGGTTTTGACAGATTGATGAATGCGATTGAAGAGCTTACAGAAAAAGAGGAATTGCCTTCACACTTAGACGTTTATGTAGCTCCAATATCTAAAGACGTTACTGCAAAAGCATTTGAAATAACTCAACTCTTAAGAAAAAACGGCTTTAAGACCGATGTTGATTTGAACGGCAAAAAATTCAAGAAGCTTATGAATTATGCAGATAAGATAAAAGTCGAAAAAATAGTCATTATCGGCGCTAAAGATTTAGAGGAAGGAAAAGTCACCGTCAAAAATATGATTAGTGGTGAACAAAGCCTAGTTGATATTGATGACATCATAGAATATTTAAGAGAGGAATGAAAATGGAAATCAACTTCAGACATGAAATCAATGGCGTTAAAGTAATTACTGCTATCGCACAGGATGCAAAAACAAATCAGATATTGATGTTGGCAAACATGAACAAGGAAGCATTGATTAAAACCATTGAAACAGGCAAAGCCCATTACTGGAGCACTTCAAGAAACAAGTTATGGCTTAAGGGCGAAAGTTCAGGCCATTTCCAGGAAGTAAAAGAAATCCTTGTAGACTGCGATATGGATGCAATCGTTCTAAAAATTGAACAAACAGGTGCGGCCTGCCATGAAGGATACCGCTCATGCTTCTTTAGAAAACTTAACACAAAAAATGAAGTTGACATTGAAGATTTGAAAGATGAAGACTTGGAAGTCATTTTAGAAAGACTTGTAAACCCTGAAGATGTGTATTAAATGAAATGTATTATACCTGATACAAGCGCCGTCATTATCGGTGCAGTAAGCAAACTGATTGAAGAGGAAGATTTGGATTATCCAGAAATCATCGTGCCTGAAGCAGTCGTTTGTGAACTCGAACATCAAGCCAATGACAATAGGTCTGAAGGTCGAAGAGGTTTGAAAGAATTGCAGAAATTGCAAGACCTTCAATACGAAGGAGAACTGTCCATTAGCTTTAAAGGAAAAAGGCCAACAAATTATGACATTAGATATGCAAAAAGCGGTGAAATCGACAGCATCATAAGGGATTTGGCTAGAAGTGAAATGGGAACACTCCTTACAAACGATAAGGTGCAGGCCGAAACTGCAAAAGCTCAAGGAATTCCCGTTTACTATTATAAACAGGAATATGTTGAAAAACCGCTTTCAATTGAAGAATTCTTTGATGAAAATACAATGTCCATTCATTTAAAGGAAAATGTTGTTCCAATGGCAAAAAAGGGAACCCCCGGACACATTGACTTTGAAGTATTGAATGAAAAGCGCTATTCCTACAAGGAACTCAAAGAAATAGTGGATGAAATCCTTGATAAGGCAAAAAGCGATCCAAAAACTTACTTGGAAAGTGAAAAAGAAGGTTCATTTGTCGTTCAGTCAAGGGAATACAGGATTTCAATAGCCTATCCTCCATTTTCAGAAGCTTTGGAAATCACTATTGTGAGGCCTGTAGCCAACATTAGTCTGGATGAATACCGCTTATCCGAAAAGTTACTGAACAGAATAAGAACAAGCGCTGAAGGAATATTGATTTCAGGTTCTCCAGGAGCTGGAAAATCCACGTTCGTGCAAGCAATCGCCAAATACTATTCCTCGAAGTTAAATAAAATCGTCAAAACCATGGAATCTCCAAGAGACCTTCAACTTCCAGATGAGATAACACAATATTCACCATTGGAAGGAAGCATGGAAAATACTGCAGATGTATTATTGCTTGTAAGACCCGATTATACAATTTATGATGAATTAAGAAAAAACAGCGACTTCAACATATTTGCAGACATGAGGCTTGCTGGCGTTGGAATGATTGGAGTTGTGCATGCAACCCGCCCGATTGATGCAATCCAAAGGATAGCTTCAAGAGTGGAACTTGGTGTAATCCCATCGATTGTTGATACAAGCATTTACATTGAAGACGGTAAAGTCACAAGCGTTTATGAGACAAAAATGACCGTAAAAGTTCCAACCGGAATGAAGGAAGCAGACCTTGCAAGGCCCGTTATTGAAGTA
>CAJGDA010000045.1 GCA_904501935.1 uncultured Methanobrevibacter sp.
AATCTTCTATATCCTTTTCTATTGAGTCAATAATGTCTTTTAATGTTTCATTTTTATTTTTATTTAACATGTCTTGCAATCTGTTTTCTCCATAAAATCCATTATAATTGTTGTTTGCTTCGGTTACTCCGTCGGTGTATAAGAATATTGCATCTTCTTTATTTAATTGAATTTTATGCAATGTATATGACATATCTTCCATGGCTGCTAAAACCAAGTCAGGATCGGTTTGTAAATATTCAAATTCATCATTGTGTTTTAATAATGGAGGGTTATGGCCTGCATTAACGAAAAGTAGTTCTCCAGTCGTCATGTTTAATTTTCCAAACCAGCAAGTTACAAAAAGGTTTTCAACATTTCCTTCACAAAGAAGATTGTTAACTTCATAAAATATGTCGGAAAGATTGTCATAGTGTATTGCATAATCTTTGATTAAGGTCATTGCTTTAACCATTATTAAAGCGGCAGGTATTCCTTTTCCAGCCACGTCACCTATTACAAATCCGATATTGTCCTCATCTATTTCGAAATAGTCATAGAAATCACCTGCGACTTCACGTGCAGGTTTCATCAATCCCCAAACTTCGCAATTTTTTTCAATAGCAAATTCCTCGAAGTCTGTTGCAATCATTGATTTTTGTATGTCCCGGCCTAACTTAAGTTCAGTTTCAAATTTTTCTTTTTGAGAACTGATTTCAATTAGCTGTTTACCATATTCTATTAAGTCATTTTCCATATTGAGCAGTGAATCGGATAATGATTTTATTTCATTTTGCACTTTTATTGAATTTAATTCGTTTTTTATTACTTGGTAATCTTCAGGTGTATTTATTTCCCTAGATAATGATTTAGATAGTTGATTGGTAGGATTTATCATGTTTTTTTCTAAAAAATGAAGGTAAAGTAAAATTGGAATTATAAAAAAGAAAGTCACGACTGAACTGTCGGCAAGGTCAGATAATAGGTCTGCATTGTTCATAATAATGTCCATAGGAATGACGAGTATGAGTATTGTTATGACTAAGATAATAAACAAGGAAATATTTATTTCACCAAGTAAATTCAGGTCAATTGTATCTTTTAATTTAAAAACATTTTCGTTCAATGGTTTTGTTAAGTAGATTATCAGCAGCAATATCGGTAAAACCTTTAAGATTAATGTTTGGTTTTGTGTAAGAATGTTTATTATTCCAATAATGATTGATAAAATAAATAAAATTGGATATGCTTTTTCTGGTAAAACTTGTTTAAATTGGATCTTAGGAGTATATACTCTTATTTTAAAATAGTTAGTTAAATGTATTGCAAATATTGAAATAAGCAGGCTTAATATTGTGAATAGGTATATTGGTGTATTAAAAGGAGTTTCAAATTGAGTGTCGATAATCAATCCCATAAATATAATCCTGGTCAATATGTAGTTAATTATGAAGATATAAAATAGTTTAACTATATTATATGTGTGACCTAAATTAGGAATTTCATTTCCATATCTGTTCATTATTGAGTACCATAGTTTCCATATCATCAGATTGATTATACCAAGCAAAACTAATGGTATGGTGATACTGATGCTATCAAAATCAAATAAAAGGAAATATGCAAATTCCACAATAATGAGACCTAAAACTCCAAAAGGACCAAATAATAAACTTAAAGTAGGCAAAAAACCGAATTCTAAATTGAGGTCATGAAGATTAAGACATACTTTCAATACTAATATCAAGATTAAATTTAGACTAATTACAAATAATAAAATATTTTTATTTGATTTCAAAAGTTCCATAAGTTTATTCATGACTTTCACGACCATTATATTTTATTATCAGCATTGTCATATCATCAAATTGCTCATTGCTATTGCAAAATTTGTATATGTCTTTTTTGATGGTTTCAATTATTTTTTCTAATTTCTTATCTTTAACATTATTTATTGTTGTTTTTAAGCGGTTTTCACCATAAAAACCGTTATAGTTATCATTGGCTTCAGTAATGCCGTCAGTATATAAAAATATCATGTCCCCAGGATTTAGACATAGTTCATATTCATTATATTCTATATCTTTAATCCCTCCCAAAACAAAGTTGGGTTGGCTGGCTAAATATTCAAAATCTCTGTTATTTTGTCTAATTAATGGGGGATTGTGCCCAGCATTAACAAAACTCAACTTTCCACTATTCAAATTCAATTTTCCAAACCATGATGTAACAAACAAATTTTCATCATTTTTATCGCAGGATACATTATTGACATTTTCAAAAATTTCTTCGGGTGTAGAGTCAAATTCGCTATGATTTTTAATCAGATACATTGTTTTTACCATGAATAGTGTTGCGGGAACTCCTTTCCCGCTTACATCTCCAATTACAAATGCGATATTTTCATCATCTATATCAAAATAATCGTAAAAGTCACCGCCAACTTCTTTTGCAGGATTCATGAATCCATAAATTTCAAATGGTTTATTGTTGGAAAATTCATCAAAATCGGTTTTAATCATGCCTGTTTGGATATTGCTTGCAATATTAAATTCAGTTTCAATTCTCTCTTTTTCGGCGGTTGTTTTTTCAAGGTCGTTTAATTTATTTTCAATGTTTTTATCCAATGTGATATAGGATTCAATCAAGCGGGATATGTCATTGTTATTTTTTAGGTATTTTTGGAAGTTATTGAATTTACTTGACTCATCTAGCCTTTTATGTGCTTTATAGTGGGTTGTTGAATCAATTAGATCATAAATTGGGTTAGTAATTGTTTTTTCAATAAAATAGATATGGAGTATGCAAAAAGGGATAATCATGAAGATTGCAAAACTTAAAGTAATTAATCTGATGAAATCCATGTTTAATTCATTTATTAGGGTATCAATTATGATTTGAAGTTCACTAAATATTAAAAATGCGCTTATGAATAAAATAACTATGAAAAATAAGATAATCTTTTCAATGATCGAATAATTGAGAACCTCATTTTTAATTTCAACTTCAAAGTTATTTAAACAGAATATTATTGATGTTGCAATAGTTAATATGAAAAATAAGCCGGTTGTAATTCCATCATATATATTTAGTGTTTTAGTAATGGCCAAATAAATTATTAATATTATAAAGCTAAATATGAAATATTTGTATTTGATATTTATGAATTTTAACGATTTTTTAGGACTTTGTAGAGGTATTTTTTTAATATTGAAAATATTGATTAGGGATAAACCGAATATCATTGAATAATTAAACATGTTTAAAACATAAGAAAATCGTGTTATATTAGTTGATAATGGATATATCAAGCGCATATTATTATAAGTGTCAAACGAAATTTCTATCATGGCCCAATACACAATTGAAACTATAATCATTAATGTAATAAATTTTAAAAGATTATATGTTGAGTTAAATCTAGGTGTGCTTATTCCATTTCTTTTAAATGTAGAATACCACAGTTTATATGATAGCACTGAAACAAAAAACATTATTACAAAATCGATAAGTGACCCTATGGGGTCTGATCCTTCTATAAGTTGGCAGGTCACGCTAGCAAGTGAAAAGCCCAATCCTCCAACATAGCCAAACATCAATCCAAAAATAGGAGATAAGCCAATATCAGGGATTAAATATTCTCCTCCAATAGGTAAATGCTCAAATAATATATAAAAAATAACTTCTATGATGAATGTGAAAATAAAAATGAATTTCTTATCACTAAAAAGTTTTTTAAGCATCTTATCCCCTTTTTTTATAATTAATTATAATATTTAACTATTTGTTTTTTTAACTAAATATATTATCGTAATTTTTTTTATATATTAGTTCTATGGCAAGTTGATGAAAAACTTTTTTTATATATAATATAAATAGTTTATATTGATTAAGATGAAACAGGTAATGATTGTAAGAACAGATTTAAAAATGCGCAAAGGCAAGATTGCAGCACAATGCTGTCATGGATCTATTGGAGCATATAAAAAGACAGCTCCTGAAAAGATTAGAAAATGGGAAAATGAATCTTATGCCAAGGTTGTTTTAAAGGTTCAAACAAAAGAGGAGTTAATAGAACTTAAAAAGTCAGCTGATATGAAAGGAATTTCCAGTTATTTGGTAGTTGATGCAGGAAGGACACAGATACCTACATCAAGCATCACAGTTTTAGCGCTCGGTCCGGATGAAGATGAAATAATTGACGAAGTGACCGGAGATTTAAAACTTTTATAATAATGTCAATTTAGTAAAAACTATTTTTAATTAAACAAGGTTGTGATTGTTATCATAAAACAGGTTGTGAAAATTGGTGGAAGTTTGTTTCCAAATTATGCAATAGATTTGGCAAAAAAACTCAAAAACACAAATTCATGTATTGTTTTGGGTGGAGGGGAATTTGCAAATCTTATTCGTAAATATGATGATGAACAACATTTTTCAGAAGAAACAAATCATTGGACTGCTATAGATTGTATGGATATTATGGCTAAGCTCACTGATGATAAGGTTGAATCTGCAAAACTCGCATATTCCATTGATGAGGTTAATCAAATCTCGGATGAAGGTTTAACACCAATTTTTATATCTTCTAGGTTTTTGAGGGATGAAGACCCTTTTGAATGTAGCTGGGATGTTACTTCAGATTCAATTGCAGCATACCTCGCGCATGTCCTAAATGCAAAGCTTTTAATAGTAACAAATGTAAATGGTATATATACCCAAGAACCTAAGGAGCATGGTTCAACATTCATAAGTAAAATCGATGCAAAAACATTACTAACTTTTCCAGAGACATCGGTTGATGTAATGTTGCCTTCTCTTTTATTAAAGTTCGGGACTAATTGTTATGTTGTGAATGGGAAGTGCCCTGAAAGGGTTTTATCTTTAATAGATGATAATATAAATGATTATAACTTCGATTACACACAAATAATAGGTGAATAAAAATGAAAACTGTAGAATGCATTTCATGTAAACAAGAAATTCCATTGACTGGACCATTCGTTGAATTCGAATGTCCAATGTGTGGAGCAAAAATCGCAAGATGTGAAAAATGTCGTACCTTTGGTCACGGCTACAAATGTGAATGTGGTTTCGAAGGACCATAAAATTTAATGGAGGAATTAGAATGGGTGAAGTATTAACTACTATGAAAATTATGCCAGATAGTCCAGATGTAGATTTAGAAGCAATCAAATCTACTATTGAAAGTTCCATGCCTGAAGGCGCAAGAATCCACGAAATTTCAGAAGAACCAATTGCATTTGGTTTAGTGGCTGTAATTTTACAATTCATCACTGAAGATGGTGAAGGTGGATCTGAAGCTGTTGAAGAAATGGTTCAAGCTATTGATGGCGTAGCTAGCTTTGAAGTTACTGGTGTCGGAAGATTAATGTAAATAATCTTTCATTTTTTTTACTTTTTTTATTTTAACTTTTTTTAAATTTAGGTATGCCTAAATATTTATATACTTCTTTTTGCAAAATAATTATTAAGTGATAAAAATTAGGTTTTACTTGAAAATCTAATTTTAATTACTTGACTCCGAATTTTATTAAATTAGTCTATAATTTAATAATACGCATATAACTACTCTCACGAAATTAAATATGCTTGCCATATTTAATTTCACAATATTAATTGTTAATGGGGCAAATTATGGCAAACGATGAAAACAAACGAAAATGTTGCACAGTTGATACAATAGATTCAAAAAAAGAAAAAGGCATTCTTCAAAAGATATGGTGTTTCTTTTTTGGCTGTAATTGCCATTAGATTTTAATTTTCCATTTTTAAGATATGTTTAAGTATTATAAAATAAATATTACTTTATATATATTAAAGTGATTTAGGGTAGGTAGACTATGGATAGGACAAAGAAACTGATTATTGCAATTATAATTGTTGTCTTAATTGGATTATGTGCGATTATTGCTAGTGTTTTATTTGTGGGCAACGATACTAATCTTGAGGAAGGTAGTAAGAATATTTTAGTTTGTGCTATCGATGAAAGTGAAGACAGGCCAGGTATGGGTGCTTGTGATATGGCATTTATTGTACATATCGAGAATGGAACCCTTAAAAATTACACTCCTTTTTATCCGGGAGGTATGACTCATCCTAATGCTACGGAACCTCGCGAAGCCCAACAACAAGGGGCCGGATCTGCATTATTGCTTCACGACGCATTTTGGGATGCAGATAATAATAAAGGAATGCAGCTTGCTAAAGAAATTGTTGAATATCGAACCAACACTAAAATTGATTCTGTTGTAGCAATTAACACCAAAGCTTTAGATGCTGTGCTTTCCGCAGCAGCACCATTGGAGGTAAATGGTCAAACTATTAATGCAAGCGGTCTTGATTTTATCCGTGAAGAAGACTGGGGTAAAGGAGTATCTAGAGGGGATGCTGTAATAGAGATTGTTAAAGCGGCTGCAAATTCAGCAAGCGATCCTGTTAAAAAGTCTGCAATGATTAATGCAGCACTTGATCAATACTCAAAAGGTAATATTATTATGGATCAACAAGGTGCATTTGTTGGCCTATTGGCGTCAAAAGGAATTGAAACATTTTTCCGTTAATTCCTTTTTTATTTTTTTATTAAATTTTCGGCTCTAATTTTTTCATGAAAACTCCCATAAACACCACTATCATTGGGAAGAATACTGAATAAATCATCAATAATAGGTTTGAAGGTATTATATCCCCCATTACTGTTGAACCTGCCATTAACATTATCAAACCTATGACTGGAGTTAAAATTGCAACAAATGTGTAAATTAAAATAAAGGAATTCAATCTTTGGGAGTATTCTTTTAGTTTTATCTGCATATCAAAAGTAATGTCTTTTGCAATTATATTTAAACTCTCAGATAGGTTACCTCCAATTCTTAAAGTTCCAATTATTTGCTGGATTGCTCTTGATAATCCCTCGGATTCAACTCTATGGGACATTTCAAGCAATGAATCTTCTGTGGGCTTGCCGAATTTCACTTCTTCCAGAACCCTTTTGAATTCTTTTGATAGAGAACCATAATCCGCATTACTGATTGTAATTAATGCATCATGAAGGCCTTTCCCGGATTTCAATTCGATTCCCATATGCCTTAATGCATAGGGAAGCTCTTGATTTATGTCAGAATAATTTCGCTCTTCTTTAATTGACGGATAATATAATATAAAAATATAAAGCATAATCATTATTGTTAAGAATATTCCAAAAATCTCCAAATCAGTTAGTATGGCTAATAATGCAGATACAATCAAAATCATTCCAATCAACTGTCTGGTTAACATATATTTCAGTAAAATGTTTCTAACCCTATCCAGTTGACTTTCTTCTTTTTTTGAATTTTTAACATCTATTTCAAAGTTCAGTTTTTGAAGTATCCCTAAAATGTTCTCGTTATCATTTTCAAATTCCTTATTGGATTTGATATTTTTAAAAAAATCAATTAGTGATATTGCCAAATCCCCAATGAATATAAAAAAATTACTTAAAATAACAATCACCTATTTAACATGATTCTATCCAAAACCTTTTTAGGGTTTTTATAGTATAGCTCCAAAACCGCATTGACATATTCAACAGACCGTATATTGTGGCTTACCATATGCTCTAAAACTAATTGTCTGTTTTTGATTTCACGGTCCAGTTCATTTATTGATTTTCCACTCAAATTTGCAATTTGAGACAATGTTTTGCTACTTACGCTTACGTTTTCAATGATGTCTTTTTCAGGATTCCATTGGAAAATCTTGTTTAGCTGGATTACTCCATCTTCCATTCCAACCACTTCTGCCACTTCACTTATTCTCCTATATGAAACTCCCGAGGAAGTATAGATTCTATTTTGCATTATTATAAAGTCAATAGCTTGAATCATTATTTCTGGAACGGACATGGGTTTGTTGGTTAGTCTTGTAATGGTTTCCCTTGCATCATTGGAATGCAATGTTCCAAATCCTGAATGGCCAGTATTCAAAGCGGTAAATAGGGTTATAGCTTCTTCAGCTCTAACTTCTCCAACAATGATTCGGTCGGGGCGTTGCCTTAAGGAGTTCTTGACAAGGTCATTCATTGTCAATTCTCCTTTATTTTCAACATTGGCTGGTCGTGTTTCCATTCGGATTACATGCTCATGTGGGATTTGAAGTTCCAACGTATCTTCAATTGTGATTATTCTTTCTTTGGGGTTGATGAAGGCTGAAAGAGCATTTAATGTTGTTGTTTTTCCAGAACTTGTTCCGCCTGAAATGATGGCATTTGCTGATTTTACGCCTAGCCCGTCAAAGCACAACCAGAAAAATGCCGCCAATTCAATGGAAATGGTTTTTGAGTTGATTAAATCGATTATTGTCAATGGGTCTTTTTTGAATTTACGAATCGTAAGTGAAGGCCCATCTGCTGAAACAGGTGGTATTGTGGCGTTTATTCTTGACCCGTCAAGCAATCTCCCATCAAGAATTGGCGATTCTTGATCGATTCTTCTGTTGATTTGTCTTGCAATCGAATCTATTAAGTCCCTTAGTTCTTGCTCATCGCTAAATTTGATGTTGGTTTTCATCATTCCGTATTTTCTGTGATAGACGAAAACTGGCTTGTTTATTCCTATTATCATGATTTCTTCTAGGTTATCATCTTGAATTAAGGTGTCAATTTTGCCATAGCCAACCAAATCTCTGAGCAGCTTATGAGATAATTGGTCTAAATATTCATTTGTTGCATTATTATTGTTAGGGTTTTCAGATAACCTTTCAAATAAAAAGTTCTTAATGTCATTTAATAACTTTTCTTGATTCGGCTGGTAATTTTCACCAGAAGATATGGCTAAGTCAACCAAATTTTCACGAATTTCGCCTAAAAGAATTTTTTCCTCGGATGAATAATTTTTTTTAACGATGTCATATTGTGGTATAATTGCATTATTGCTCATATTTTCACCAATGCGGCTTTTAATTACACTTAGAATTTAGTAATACTAATTTATATAGTTTTTATTACTTTTCACATCAAAATTTTTAATATAAATCAAAGATATATCATAAAACAAGTGTGGTGATGATTGTGATAGATTTGGATGAAAAGATTAACTCCCTTAAGGAATGCGAAAAATGTCGTGATATTCAAGTAAAGAAATTCTCTCCATTAAAAGATTTAATTGATTTGGATGAGATTGATGGCGAGTATATGAAATGTGAATGCGGGAAAAGACCGCTTGATATCGTAATGAGCCATATTTTAAAAATCATGATTGAATCAGGGATAGTTCCTGAAAAGGCAACTTTAAGACGAAACTCTCCAGTTCCGCTATCTGCATTTTATTATAGTAGTCTAAACCCACAATTCATAGCTGAGGATACATTAATATTGCTTCATAAAGACTTTACAAATGATGTGGCTTCAAGATTGATTAATGAAGTTCCCGAAGTTAAATGCGTATTGAAAGGAAGTCCTCAAACTCCTACCGGACAATTCGATAAGGATTCCGAAATTAATCACTTCGAGATTCTGGAAGGAAATGATGAACAAATAAATGTTATGAGGACATTGCTTAATGAGAAAGTTGTTATTGTAAAAAACCAATCCAAACATCACATTGAAGTCGCAATGACCACAGAACAAAAATTATTAAGGCTGCACAACTATCTGAACAATAATGGGATTAAAAAGGGAATTGCTATTGATGCAATGTGCGGTCTTGGAGCATTAGGAATCTATTTGTTGAAATACGGATTTGAAAAAGTAATATTCAATGATATCAATCCTGAGATGATTGAAACTTTAAAGAAGAATCTAGAAATCAATGATGTTAATGATGGATTTGAAATATATAATGAAGCATTTGAAGATTTAGATGTGGAACATGCCGATTTATGTGTAATAGATGCATATCCTGGTGCGGATATTTCAGAAATAACAAAAAAAGCAGAGATGATAGCAGATAATGTTATAATTATCTAGCTATTTTACATCTTAACACCTAAATAAACATCTGAAAGTAGATGACGATAGCAGGAATAATTAAAACGCCCATCAAATGGGATTTGCCAATGCCAATGTAATGAGGCAGCATTCCCATTGCAGTTGATGTAATCAAAGCCAATGCCATATATCCGAAATGTGCTTTATAGTAAAAGACAAAGATATATAAAATCATTATTTGAAGTAAGATTACTGCAATTGACAATTTTCTATAATTGACGCCCCTCATTAATCTAGAAAATGAATCGCCAATTTTTAAAGATAACACCAATGAAACTGAGACTGCTAGAAGAGATGCGAAAATGAATATCACTAGATGGTAAATGCTCATCTCAGAAATCAGATAGGACATATAAACAGCTATTCCGCTTCTGGGATTTCCAATGATGTAAATTGCAATTAGTGAAAATAAACAGTCTGAAATGTTGAGTCCTGATGTTGCAAGTAAAAAATTAACTGTATCATCATCAGCATTGTCGTTTGCACCGCTTACGGCTTGGGCTATAACAGTTCCCTGTGCAGGCCCGAAACCTGGGAGAAATCCTAAAATGGCTCCTGTTATTCCTCCTGCAAAAATGCTTTTGAATTTTTCATAATCAATGTTTAATTCGTAAAATGGGTTTTGATGAGGTATTGTTGAGGAATCGTTTAAGCTGAACAGTATTGTGCTTATCCCGAATAATCCTGAAAATACGCACATCAATGTTACGCCAGATGGAATTGGGCTTTGAAATATAATCCAGCCTAAGATTCCGGAAAGAAGAAATAACAATAGGGACCATAGAAAATCCCTGAAGTTTGCAGTTAATCTGTATGTCAAATAGAATGATGCAGCAAGCAAAATCATCCATGTATATGGTTTAGAAATGTCATGCAAAATAGGTAGAAATATCGAAAAAATCGGAAGCATCAATATAGTAACGATGATTGCTCCAAATCCTCCAATACAGACAATTCTTATGACTTCTTTTGATCTTCCCTGCAACACCATTCTATGGCCTGGAAGTATGGATGTTGCCGTGCCTTCCTGCGGAACACCTAAAAGCATTGATGGTACAAATTCCGTTAAGGCATGAGCTATTGACATTGAAACCAATAATACGCAAAGAAA
>CAJGDA010000046.1 GCA_904501935.1 uncultured Methanobrevibacter sp.
TATCATTTAAGCCCCAAACCTTCTATCTCTTGCTTGATATGATCTAATAGCTCTTATAAAATCAACTTTTCTAAGTTCCGGCCATAATGTTTCACAGAAGTACAGTTCAGAGTAGGATGATTGCCATAGCAAAAATCCGCTTAAGCGTTCTTCTCCGCTTGTTCTGATGATTAGGTTAGGATCATCAATCCCTCCGGTGTAGAGGTTTTTGCTTACAAGCTCTTCATTAACGTCATCGATTGTGATTTTTCCATCCTGTACATCTTTAATAATCTTTTTGAATGAATCAATGATTTCCAAACGTCCATCGTATCCAATAGCTAGATTTAAAAATCTTTTATTGTAATTGGCAGTCGCTTCTTCTGCTTCCTTAATGGCTTCTTTAACATTATCAGGTAGCAGTTCGGTTCTTCCCACAACTTTCACTCTTACTTCGTTTTTGTGTATTCTTTCATCATCAACTAGTTTTTTGAAGTTTATGAGGAATAATTTCATTAGTCCTTCAACTTCATGTTGTGACCTGTTGAAATTTTCTGTTGAGAAAGCATAAGCGGTAATAATTTCTATTCCAAGTTCAATACTCCAATCCAAAACCTTTTCTAATGTATCTACACCAACTTCATGTCCCTTTATAACGTCTATATTTCCTTGGAGTTTTGAATATCTTCTATTGCCGTCCATAATTATCGCTACATGCTTAGGCATTCTTTCAGGAACTAAATCTCTTGATATATACCACTCATAAATTCTATAAAGTATATTTTCCGCCATTAAAATCACTTTTAAAGTTGATCTAAATCATTAGCTAGGGTTAGGCTTCTAACGTAACCTTCGATACTTTGGTCTCTACTTGTATCGATGTATATTTTGTCCATTCCAAAGGTTACGGCACCATAACTTGGCCAGGAGTTTAGTAAAACGAGTGTTCTAAAGATAATGTTTCCTACTCTTCCGTTAGGTGCAATAATGATGTTGCAGTTATCGTTGATTGCTTTTTCAACTAATATGTAATAGTTTTTGACTTCTTCAGAGGTTTTTTCTTCTATGAGTTTTGTTAGTCTTTTGCTTTCGGTTATTGATTGGGATACTTCATCGCCTCTTCCGAAATCGTCTTCCCTGCCTTCTGCAAGTACTGCTATTTTTGGCTTTTTTCCAAGTCTCTTTAGAAAATCTATACAGTGTTCGACGATTTCAAGTCGGTCTTCAACAGTTTCGCCTTCATCAATTCCAACAGGGGTCAATAAAAACTCGTATTTGTCTCCATTAACATATGTTGCTCTTGAAATGTCAGGGTAGCTTTCTTTTAATTCCTTCATGATATTTGAAGCTGGAAGTGAACCACGAACTACGCCGTCAATCTTATCATCTAAAACTGCTTTGACCAAGTCTTTATCACGATATATTAGTTTTAAATTTGTTTTTGGGTGTTTTTCTTTAAAAATATGACAAGCCTGTATAATATTTTCGTTTTCACCAACACCAATAGCTATTGTTTTCATTGTTTAATGATTTGTATTCATATATAAATTAATTTTTCTATTTTAGTAAAGATATTTTAAAAAATAGTGCAAATCCCATTTTTTGTTAAAGTTTTTGATGGACGAGCTAACTAACTCAAGTACAGGGTCTTTTTGTCAATATATGCATCATTAGCCGCAACATGCCGGTAGTGTCTGCCATAAACTAAACAAAGCATTTCTTTAGGGCTTGTATGATAATTAATATAGTTGCAATGTCAAATATTATCATATGAATTTTTCCGAAATTGATTTGGATCAAACCCATATCCGCTTGACAACCGATTTGGAAAGCCATGATCTTAAAAGGTATATTTTTTCGATTAGGAGAGATTTGAAAAATTACATCTTGAAAAACGAAGACTTTCTATTATCCCTAGTCCCTATTGAAACGGACGAAGATTTGCCGTTGATTGTCAGGACAATGATTGAATCATCCAATGCTGCGGATGTCGGGCCAATGGCTTGCGTTGCCGGTACGATTTCAGAATTGTCTTTGGATTATTTGATAGATAATGATTCAAAATACTCGATTGTTGAAAACGGTGGTGACATTGCATTGATAAACGATGAGGATGTTTTATGCGGAATCTATTCAAACAATCAAGTTTTAGGCAATGATATTGCTTTCAGGATTAAAGCCCGAAGTGGTCCTTTGGGAGTTTGCTCTTCATCCGGAAAGATTGGCCATTCCATTAGTTTTGGCGATTCTGACAGCGTGACCGTTATTTCCAAATCTGCTTCCATCTCTGATGGGCTTGCAACAAGAATTGCCAATGAGGTCAATGGCGAGACCAGTGAGGATAAAGTTTCAAATGGCTTGGAATGCTGTGAGAACTATAAGGAATTTTTTGAGGGGGTTCTGATTATATCGCAGGGGAATGTCGGTACGATAGGCAAGCTGCCAAAAATTGTAGAAACAAATGAGTTCGATGTTAAGGTATCAAATCATTGATGAAATGATTAATCTAATCATATTTGAAAATCATTTCCTTATTTTAATCAATACTGTTTTTCAAATTTTTGCAATAGTAATAAAAATTGTATTAAGTGCTTTTTCAAATATACATTAGCCGGCAAATTTTAACAGTTGATTCCACGAAAAATTTATTATTTAGATAAATGAGGTTTATTTTTATATAATTTAATTCAAAAATACAGAATTTATCACAAAATCATTCCAAGTAAACTAATTTTGAATGCAATATTTAAATATGATTAGTTATTAAATATTACTTTATAGAAAAGGGGAGTTAATTTTTACTAACTGAAATTAGTTAATAAATGGGTTAGATATCTATGTATAAGGACGAAATGATACAATTACATCAATTTTTAGTATATGTTTTAAAATTTTTGGCTGAAGATGATCAAATCAGAAACGACTGCAGTGAGTATATAACACTTAAGATAAGCCCACATCATATTCATAAGACAAAAGCCGAACATAAACATGCTATTTTTGTTTTGTGTAAAATTATCTCTCAGGTAATAGCTGAAAAAGAGGAAAATTCCATTCCTGACAATGTTCGCAATTCACTTTCAGATTTAGTGACAAGATCTGAAAATGAGATTAAAGCGGATTAACTTTTTATTACTTTTTTTAATATACCATATGTTATTCTTTTTTTTTAATTTTTTATAACGCCCTTTTATTTTTGCTTAATAATGAAGAGTTGAAAATATTTAAATACTATATTTTATTACTTAATATTTGAAAATTAAATTTTAATCTGAGTGATATTCTTGAAATCATTTGAATTTTTATCTAAAAAAAGAGAAGAAAAACCTAGAGATTGCGGTCTGACAATGGTATTGGACAAAGGATTGGGTCTTGAAATGGCAAATAGCCTAATGGACATATCAGGAGAGTATGTTGATTATTTGAAATTCGGTTGGGGAACCTCAATAGTGCATGAACAAGACATTATAAAAGCGAAAGTCGAAATGTATAAAGACCATGACATAATTCCTTATACCGGTGGAACATTGTTCGAACTGGCTTACATGAAAGACAAGCTTGAAGATTTTTTCAGTGAAGCCCGCAGCTTAGGCTTTCAGGCAATCGAAATATCTGATGGCTCAACCAATATTATTCATGAAGATAAACTGAATTGCATCAAAAGAGCAGTTGATGAAGGTTTCGAAGTATTGTCCGAAGTCGGCAAAAAAGACCCTACTTTAGATATGGAATTAACCTTAGATGAAAGAATATCCCAAATGAATGATGAATTGGATGCAGGTTCATCATTGATTATTGTTGAAGCCCGTGAAGGCGGAAAGAATATCGGAATCTTTGACAAATCAGGCAACGCAAAAGAAGATGAAATCGATGTCATTGTAGAAAAAATAGACAATAAAAGGATTCTTTGGGAAGCTCCAAAAAAGGACCAGCAAGTATTTTTCATTTTGAAATTTGGCAACACTGTTAACTTGGGCAATGTCTCAAGCGATGACATAACCTCTCTTGAAACCTTAAGAAGAGGCTTGAGGGGAGACACTTTAGGAAAAATTTAAGGAAGTATTCAATTGACTAACAATCGAAGCATTGATGAAATCAATGAAAAAATCAGCAACGGCGAAGCTAACATTTACACAGCCGAAGAATTTAAAAAGCTCATTAAGAAGGATAATGCCCCAAGTTTTGAGGAAGTCGATGTGGTGACATGCGGAACCTGTGGTGTAATGAGCGGTACAGCAGCAATATTAAACTTTATAATTTCCGAACCTGGTGAGTTTATAAGAGCCAGTGAGGTTTATTTAAATGGTGTTCCTGCTTATGCCGGACCTTGTCCAAACGAATGGTTGGGATCAGTTGACGTGATACTCCATGGAACAGCACACTCAATTCATGATGAAAATTACGGTGGAGGATTCTTGCTTAAAGACCTGCTTGAAGGACATGAAATTGATGTAAGAGTTGAAAGTGCAGACGGAAAAACAATTGAAAATACAATTACAATGGCTGATGTTACAAGGGCACAGATTATTGGAGCTCGTATGGCATTTAAAAATTACACTGCATTCACCAATCCAAACAAAGAAGACGTTTCATCAATATTTGCCGCAATTCCGCTTGAAGGAAACCTGAGAGGATTGACTTTTTCAGGTTGCGGCGATTTGAATCCGCTTCAAAATGATGTTGCCCAAAACGTAATAAAAGAGGGATGCAAAGTCCTTTTGAACGGAGCTCAAGGATATATTTTGGGAAATGGAACACGCTCAAGTGCTGTAAAGCCGAATTTGATGCTGTCTGCAGATTTAACAGATATGGATCCTTATTATATAGGCGGTTTTAAGACAGGTCAAGGCGGAGAGATTTATGATACTGTAGCTATTCCAATACCTGTATTAAATGAAGAAATTTACAATAACTTGCTTATAACTGATGATATGGTAGATATTCCAGTATCTGACATTAAAGGACGTCATTTGCCTTTAGATAATACAAATTATGGAAAATTATGGGGAGAATATGCATTAAGACCAAGATATGATGATTCTAACTGTCTGACTTGTGATAAATGTGCAGTAGAGGGAATCTGTCCAACAAATGCATTTTCCAGGGGAAGATTAAACCTCACCTACTGCTTTGGATGCGGAATGTGTGCCAACTACTGTCGCCACAAGTCATTTAGAATGAATACTGGGAGCGTAGATTTGACAATCGATGGCAAAGATGTGAATGTTCCAATCATATGCCGCCAATCAGATAGGTTAAGAGCCAACAAATTGTCCTTGAAACTAAAGCAGATGATTGAAAACCAAGAGTTCAGATTATAGGTTAAAATATGCAGAAGATTACAGATTCACCAATTGACTTTGCAGAAGACATAATTAATGATGTTAAAAACTCAAAAGAGGAAGGAGTTTTGAAGTGTGTGCAATGTGGAATGTGCACATCAACTTGTCCTGCTGCAAGGCATTCTGATTATAACCCCCGAGACATCATCGAAAGAGTCTTAGAAGGGGATTTGTCAATCCTTGAGGATGATTCTATCTGGAACTGCTTTTATTGCTATACCTGCCATAGCGTATGTCCCGTTGGAAACAGCGTATGTGAAGTAAATCAGATTTTAAAGCAGTTTGCAATCAAAAATGGAATTGGCTATGATAAGTTTTATGAATATTTGGGATTTGCAGATTCTTATTTTACTGCAGCTATTGGTGCAATTCCCGAAATATTTTTCGCTGATATAGAACGTGACGTTCCAGGATGGTGGGAATTCAGGCAAAACCTTGATGAAATTAGAACTGAACTGGAGCTTGACCCTCCGTTGATGCCATCTAAGGAAGTCATCGATGAGGTAAGCAAAATTTTGACAATAACAGGATTCAAGGACAAAATCGAAAAGATAAGGGCAACTCAGGAGGATGAAAAATGAAAAATATTCCTGATAAAGATATCCTTTTATTCAGAAGCTGTCTGGTCAGCGTGGAATATCCAGGAGTTGAGGCATCTACAAAATTCGTATTCGATAAGCTGGGCATTGACTATGCAATTTCAGAAAAGCAAACATGCTGCACAGGCCTTGGACATTATTCAGATGTATTTGACCAGATTGACACAACAGCTATTGGGGCTAGAAACTTTAAGGTAGCTCGTGAAGCCGGCCGCCCTAATCTTGTGATGATGTGTGCAACATGCTATGCAATCAATAAGAAGTCTGTAAAACTATTGAATAAGAAAGATGATTTGAGAAATCACATTAATAAATTATTTGACGATAATGGATTATCACACCTGAAATATGAAAAGGATGACCTAAAGCCAACTGAAAACATTTTCCATGTTGTAGATATTTTATATGGAAAAAAGGATGAAATAAAAAATCATATCAAATATGACTTAAGCGATTACAAAATTGCAACTCATCATGGATGCCATTACTGCAAAGTGCACTATGAAGACACAATAGGGGGAGTAAGGGACCCGAATGTCATGGATGAACTGATTGAAGAGTGCGGCTGCAAGACAATAGGATGGTATGACCACAAGCGTGCAACATGCGGAACAGGCTTTAGGCAAAGATATTCCAATCCTGAGCTTTCATTTACGGCAACGGCTGATAAGATGAATGCAATTGAAGATGAAGATGTGGATATTATGGTACACTTATGTCCAAACTGCCATATTCAATTCGATAGGTATCAGCATCTAATTGGCGAGCGTGAAGGCAGGAATTTCAGTGCAATACATCTGAACATTGCTCAGTTCATAGCATTGGCTATGGGTGGAGATTTAGATAAGGTAATTGGTCAAAAGGCTCATACAGTTCCAATTGATTCAGTTATTAAGGAGTTGAAGGAGGTTTCCAAATGAGAGATGATTTGAAAGTTGGCGTTTTTTTATGTGAATGTGGAGGCAATATTGCAGATATTGTAGATTTGGACAAAGTCCGTGATGAACTTGATGTTGAATTTATTGGTCAATTTGAGAATTTATGTTCTCTAAATGGTCGTAAAATAATTCGTGATGCAATATTTGACCATGATTTGGACAGGGTTGTGGTTGCAGCATGCTCACCGATAAGTCATGAAAAAACTTTCCAGGACTATGTAAAGCCTTTAAATCCCTATTTGATGGACATGGCAAATATTCGTGAACAATGTTCATGGGTACATTCAGACAAGGAAAAGGCCACACACAAAGCCATTACGCTCATCAATGCTTCAATTGAAAAGGTAAAGCAATCAGATGCAGTGGATCCGATTTATTGCCAGACTCCTGATGAAGTTGCAGTAATCGGTGGTGGAATTGCAGGTATGAATGCGGCACTATCCCTTGCTAAGCAAGGAATAAAAGTAACTCTCATAGAGCAGTCTCCTTCAATCGGAGGGCACATGGCAAAAATAGGTAAGGTATTTTCACCGGTTAAAATTGCTGAAGAATGTGGAATGTGTCTTTTAAACCCAATATTGAATGAACTGGTCTGGAATGAAAACATTGAAGTTTTGACAAATACAAAAGTCATTGAGGCTGAAAGGCGTGCCGGAACCTATAATCTGATTTTAGAGAAATTTCCAAGATATGTCGATACAGAAAAATGCATTGCCTGCGGTAAGTGTGCTGAAGCATGTGAAGTGGAAGTTCCAAATGATTGGAATGATAATCTGTCCATGAGAAAGGCAATTTACAGGCCATTCGGACAGTCATATCCTGAAAGTTATGTCATTGACATGGACAATTGCGATAAATGCAGCAATTGTGTTAAGGCATGCAGCATGAAAGCAATCAAGCTTAGAGGAAAAAACGAAAAGATACCGCTCCAAGTCGGTTCAATCATTGTTGCAACAGGCCATAAGCTCTTTGACATGGAAAAAAGACCTGAATATGGATATACACGATATGATGATGTTATTACACAATCTGAATTGGGCCGTATTACTGGTGTCAACGGACCGACTAAAGGCAAGCTTCTTAAGGCCAATGGGGAAGTTCCAAAGCGTGTTGTAATGATACAATGTGTCGGTTCAAGGGATGAAAAGCCAGATGGGCATAAGTACTGTTCAAAAATATGTTGTACTGTTGCGCTTAAGAATGCAAACATCATCAAGCACAAATACCCTGATACTGATGTCTTAATATGTTATACGGATGTCAGAACTCCGGGAATGTTTGAAAAATACTACAAGCACACTCAGGAAAATGAGGTTCGCTTCTTGAGAGGACGCCCAGGTGAAGTGGTCAAAAAAGGAGATAACTTCATTGTACGGACAGAAGATACATTAAAAGGTGAATTTGTTGAAATCGAAGCGGACATGGTTGTTCTTTCTACAGCAATGGAGCCATCAGAAGGTACCACAGAAATTGCAGAAATCCTGAATGTGGGTACAACTGAAGATGGGTTCATTAAGGAGTCACATCCTAAAATCAAGCCAGTAGCTACTGATGTTCAGGGAATATTCGTTTGTGGAACAGCACATGACCCAAAAGACATTACCGATTCAATCATGCAGGCAACAGCGGCCGCTGCAAAGGTAAGTGAATACAACTATGGTGGTGTGGAAATAGAGCCATTTATTGCAGAAATAGATAATGATGCATGTATTCTTTGCGGTGAATGTATTTCAAGGTGTAAATATAAGTCAATGAGCATACAGAATGATGAAATCTATATTGACCCAATGAGCTGTACCGGCTGTGGAAAATGCCTTATAGGATGTAATCAAAGAGCTATTACAGTAAATGGTAACATTGATGAAAAGATTTTCTCTACAATTAAGGGTGTACTCTCTAAAAAGCAAGAGGGTCAGCGCATGATTCTAGTGTTCTTGGATAATATTGGATACACTGCTGCTGACAATATTGGTGTAAACAGATTGTCATATCCTGAATCAATACACATAATCAAAGTTATTTCTGTAAATAGGGTTCGCCCGAGACATATCAGATATGCTCTGGATAATGGTGCTGATGGTGTATTTATCGGTGAATTCCCTGGAGATTTGATGTATGATGAAGTGGAACGCAAAATCCAAAGGGTAAAGGATAGAATCTTTGAGATGGGTGAAGACCCTGAAAGGTTGACATTTTCAAAAGTCTATATTCCATATTTCTCAGGGCTTGCTCGCAAGTTCATAGAATTTGATAAAAAGATAGAGCAATTGGATGAGGTCGAATCATAGTTATTGCTCAAGCCACAATCCAGTGATAAACAGTCAATTATAATATGTCTTTGATATCAAGTACCGGAGTGCCATTTAACATGTCAACTCCATTAAACTTAATGCAATTGCCGTTTATCTCTTTTATTTTTATTGTGGAAACACCAATGGGATTTGGCCTATTTGGTGCATGAGTTGAAAATAATCCTTTAATTGGCCCATTTCCCATAAAAGGAACTCTTTGCTTGAAGCCTTTTGATTTGTGGAAATAGAACAAAACCATATATTCTTCACCAGCTTCCATGCTGGACATGCTTTCAAGGTATTCCTCATTGATAATCATTTCTGCTTCCACATCCATGGATTCTCTTGTGGACTTTGGCATATTATTCACATCTTCAAATGGTGACTTGATATATCCAATAGGCTTGAAAACTATTTCTTCATCCATATAATGTCTCCTGAAAAAATTAAATTTATTATCCTCTAACATTCTTTGCAATCAGGATTGCGTAGTTTTAAAGTTCCTTTTTTACTGATAATTTCATCAATTCCTGAGTTCTTTATCATTCTAAAGCATATAGGGCAAGGTTCTGCATCTTCTATTTCTACCCAAGTTCCATCATTGTACTTTTCTCCGGCTAGATAAATTGTTGATCCAAGCATTTCATTTCTGCTTGCACTGATCATGGCATTCTGTTCAGCATGAACTGAAAAGCAATCGTTATAATCGCCTGAATTAGATGGAAGGTTCATTCTTTTACAGTTTCCCCTATCACAACAGTTTTCCTCTCCTCTTGGATTTCCATTATACCCAGTGCTGATTATTTCATCATTGTTGACTATTACCGCCCCATAGCGTCTTTTTAAACATGTGCTTCTTTTTGATACTGCAAGAGCAATTGCAAGATAATATTCAGTTTTACTCATACGATTCGCATTATTTTCATTCGCCATCTCTTTTATCTCCTTTCCTTTAAAATAATAATATATTGATTTTTTGAATAATTAGTGAAAAACCAATTGTTCCTAAATTATATTATTGATGTTAATGCTAATTAAATTAAATGCCATATTTTTTAATTTTTCTATCATTTAACATTAAATCAAGTCGGTTTCAACTTTTGATTACTGTGTCGGAATTGTTATATACATATGATTGACACAAATTATATTTAATAAGATTTTGTTTAGGGTGATAGTATGGAGAAAAATCATAAGATAATAATTGCTTTGCTTGTGATTATTATTGTTCTTTTAATAGGCCTAATTGTATCTATGCAAAATTTTACAAATTCCGATGCTGAAGTTGAAACAAATGATACTGCAACTGTAATTAATGAAACTACAAGTGAACCTGAGATACCAGATTCCATAACAGTAGAATTGCCTGGATTCGATACTAAGTATACTAAAACTGTTGGTGAATATACTGTCGAAGCGCAAAAATGGAGAGGTGGATCTGTTGGCGGGTTTGGCGTTTGGTTATACAAGAACGGCGAGCTAGTTTATAAAGATTCTTATTTGTCTAGAGCATATTTTTACATGGATGGCGAATGGAAATGGAGCGAATGGGGCAATGGTCAAGGTGCTGACTACCACAAGTATCCAGTAAGCAATGGTGTTGAGATTCAAAAGGTAGAAGTTAAATTTTAGGTATTATGGGTAA
>CAJGDA010000047.1 GCA_904501935.1 uncultured Methanobrevibacter sp.
ACCTAATGAGAGTGATAGTAACGTAAGTTCAGATAATCTTTCAAATGTTGCTGATTATACTGAAGATACTTACGATAATCAATATTATGATGATTATAGTCAATCCAGCAGTAGTGATTCATATTCCAGTTCTAATGTAGAAACTACAAGTGATTCTTCATCTGGTGGTTCTGGGGGTCAAGATTCTTCTAGTTCAAGTTCTACTTCTGACTCTAGTGTTGAAACAACAACTTCGACTAGTACTTTATCAAGTTCTTCTTCATATGTAGAAACTACAACTGGATAACTTCTTTTTTTCTTTTTTTAAAAGTCCAATAGTTTTTCAACATCAAGTATTACGGAGTTAATAGCTAAAGTAAACAACCTTTCTCCGTACTCTTCATCTACATAGACACCGTTTTCTTCAACGTCTATTGCACCTTCTTCAATGTTGGGATCATCTTTGCGTGCTTGCTTGAATCCATATAGACCAACTTCTTCATATTCTCTAACATTGGCTTGGTTTTCAACTTCAGTTTCATTAATGATTCCTAAAACCTTGGCCATTGACAGTTCACCACTTCCTCCATGAGGCCCTTCAGATGAGATTACCTTATTGTTGAATACAATAGCCAAATCGGTCTTGTCTTCTATATCCCATAATTCTGTAACAAGAGGAATGTTGCCTCCATGAGCATTAACGATGACTACTTTTTCTATATCTAGGAATTCTTTAGCGGAATTAAGTGTATTGATTACATTATCCTTTAAAACATCAAGGGAAACGTGTATTCCATGGTCAATAGTATCCAATTCGTAAGCTGGAAAGATTATTCCTAAAAATTTGGCTCCGGTTTCAAGTGAAGACCTGAGTGCAATGTGTGCTGCGATTTTGGCATCGGTATCTATTGGAAGTGCAGGGCCATGGTTTTCCAAGTGTGATCCAAGAGCTATTATGCCTATTTTGTGAACTCCAGGGTCTCTTATTCTGCCTGCTCTGTATCTTAACTCAGCCATATAATCACCTTACAGTTCAAAGTTCCAGATATCGTCACCGACATAGTGCTTTGTTGCTACGGCTTTTCCGGAGTCATTTTCAACCATTTCTTCACCGCTGATTAAACTTACTCCAATTGCCAGTGGCTTTCCATGAGTTTCGTCTATGATTAGAACAATGTCTCCTTCTTCGACGCCTTCTGATGCGGCCACTATTCCAGGACTCATTATGTCAGCGCCATTGCTTACGAATCTGATGGCACCCATGTCCACAGTCACGGTTTTTGCATCTATTTCATTGGCAAGTGCTGCTTTGAGTGTTGGAAATGGTTTGTCATCGATTATTATGATGTATGGTTCGCCATCCACTAGAATAAATGAATTAGGTTCTGCTTCAAGTATCTCTATGTTTTTCTTGCCTTGAAGCAAATTGCCGTATTCGCCCAATTCCTCTTTAATCTCTTTTATTTTCTTTTTTTTCAGGAAATTTCTTTTTTTAACTTTTATTGCCATGTTGATACCAGATAATTTTTTATTGAATAGTATTTTGTTTTATGAATACATAAATTTATTTGTTATGTAATTTAATTTTTCTTGCTGAATATTTTTCATTTCTTGAAAATACATATCTGCAGTCAATATAGTCACCGAAATCCGCTATGATTATGGGCGGATCTTTTATTGCATATTTAATCATGGCGCTTGCATTGTTATTGCTTAATTGTCTAATTGAAAAGTCGATGATTTCAAGTTCCCTTTTGCTGAATTTCACAGTTGGAATTATTGTTGGATAGTATCTATGGATTATTCTGTGATAGTATGGCTCTTTTCTTAAAAACAGCTGTTTTCTTTCAATCAATTCGTTTGTAACTTCGTTGAAATGCTTTGGCTTTATTCCCTTTTTTGATTTGATGTATGTTTCTTTTGTAAGCAGTTTCCCGTAAAGTTCGTAATGGTTGAAGTCTATGAAATACAATATGCTGCAGAGGACTGTTTTTCCCAAATGCTGCTTGTCATAGGATTGGGACAGTATGTACAATATTAGGTCGATATATTTTTGGCGATTGAATTTCATAGTGGTGCCTGTGATGGTTGGGTGAATATATTTCTGAAGCTTGTAGGATATAATTGGAGTGTGAGAGCATTTGAAAAATAATATAAATAATGTGATGTTAATAATAAGTATTGATGTTATTTTTTCATTCTTTTTACCTAAAATAAAGTAACATTTATATAGTAGGTAAGTTATAATTAATAGTATTAGTTTTAATTAGGTTTTGTCTTATCTTAACTTGATTATATTATGTCTAATAATGAGTATTTATTACTCAATTCATACTAAAAAACTATTTAAAATTTATGTAATAATATAAGGTGATATAATGAGCGGACAAAATGTTCAAAGGCCACTTGATGCATTAGGAAAATCTGTAGACTCTCCAGTTTTAATAAAACTCAAAGGAGATCGTGAATTTAGAGGTATACTTAAGAGCTTTGATTTACACATGAATTTAGTTCTTAATGATGCAGAAGAGTTACAAGACGGAGAAGTTACAAGAAGACTCGGTGTTGTGCTCATTAGAGGAGATAATATTGTTTATATCTCACCATAAGTATTATTCAAAATTATTTAGAGATTATTTCACTATAGATTAAGGAGGTGTATCAATGTCAAAGGGAACTCCATCAATGGGTAAAAAGAATAAAAAGACCCATATCAGATGCAGAAGATGTGGTAGAAACACTTATCACATACGTAAAAAAGTCTGTGCTTCCTGTGGATTTGGTAAATCTAAAAAATTAAGGAGATACAGCTGGCAAAACAAAAAACCAACTACTAGGCAAAGACTAGTATAGGTTGGTGAACTTTGAAGATTATTAAATTAATCTTCTTCAAACTACTTTTTTCATAACCCGAAATTAATATACTTTAGTAACCGCTATTTTTAGATAAGTATTTATAATAATTTAGTTAATATTAGGTTTGATTATTACTAATTTTAATGGTGATTATCATGTCTGAATTAATCGATATTGCTAAAGAGAATGATGTTAACTTGGAAAACTGCGTTGTCTTTGTGAGGGGCAACGATGACATATTGGCTGTTGACATTTCCAATGCAGGAATAAGGCAGAGAAGCGATGATACAATGGGTTTTACCTTTTCGATATCTCCAAAACAGGCATTGGCGCTTGAAGAGTACTTCAACAAATTCACAACCGGTGAAAAATTCTATTTTGACATTTCACAAACCGGCTACAGGCCTGTATATTACAGGGGATTATCCCCAATGACCAAGGAAGTAAGCAAGGAATATGAACCGAAGTTTAATATAACCTTATTTGCCCAAAAAGCTATTGTGGAACCTGAAGATTCCTACTTCGAGCCAAAATGTGCATGCTGTGAATTCTGCCATATAGGATAGTGTTTATATGTTTGACTCTCAATTTTCAAATTACATTAAAATAACCAGCAAAAAAACCAAGGATTTCATTAAATTAGACCAAAGAAGAGTTAAAATAAGAGAAAATGAAAACGGTTTGATGGCCATAAGCTATGTTGCACCTGTGTTTGAAATAATGGATTTGGAAGATTTCTTCAGTGATGTAATATCTTCTGAAAAATTAAATATGGATATTGGTGAAACAGGTGACTTTACCGTAAGCTATAGGGGAATAATTGATGGCAAGGGGAAAAATCTCCCTCAAAACTTGGACCACAAGATTATTCTTTTACAGGAGCCGACCTGCTTGGATGAAAGGGAAGAATTTCAGATTACAGGATTTTCAAAATTCAAGCCGAAAAATGAAATTTCTGAATGATTCTTTAAAGTTCGTCCTCAACCGCTCCCCATAAGTCAACTGCCCATCCTTGGGCACCGTCAATTACCATGTCAAGCAATCTTACTTTGCCGTCTCTAAAGCGGAATAGTCTGTAGTCTTGTTGTGGCTTTTTAGCGCTTCCTTCTTTATTGCAGTCAAGATAGATTCCTTCATCATAGTTTTCTTCAAAGTCTCCTGCTTGTACAAAGTCACCGACAAGTGAATATCCATTTTTTACAGTTTTATCTAATTTTTCGACGGTCTTTAACCAGCCGCCTTGTGCCCTGAATTTTATGTCAGGGTCGATTCTTGTTATTTCTTCTTTCCAGTTTATAATCATATTACCAAAACCTTTTTGATTTTACTTTAAATTTTGATGCTTATAAAAAAAAGCCGAGAGAGCATTTGAAAAGAAATATATAACAATAGTTATATAATATTAATTATAATTAGTTATATATAAGTAAAGTGCTAAATTTAATAATGTAAAATTTAATTTATCTCTTGGGCTTTACTTATGAATATATTAGAAAAATTTAATATAAAAACTGAAAATGAACAGCTATATAAAATAGCGTTTACACATGGTTCCTATTCAACTCATAAAGGATTAGATTACAATTATGAAAGATTAGAGTTCTTAGGAGATTCTGTTCTAAGCGTGATAGTATCCGAGTATTTGTATAAGAAATATCCTCATTATGAGGAAGGAAAATTAACAAAATTAAGGGCTAATTATGTCTGCCAATCAGCATTAATTTACTATTCGCGTGAATTGGGGCTTCCTGATTATCTTAAGGTAGCTGAAGAGGAATCAAACTTAACAAAAAATGAAATATTATCCATTATAGCAGATATTTTCGAATCATTTTTAGGAGCGATATTCCTGGATCAAGGGATGGAATTTGCAAAAGAGTTTGTATCTAAAATAATCTTCAAGTACATTGATGAAAATAGAATATTCTTTGCAGATTACAAATCCGCAATGAAGGAATATGGTGATGCAAAAGAATTAGAAGTTTCATATAAGGTTTTAAAAGAATATGGCGTCCCTCACGATAAAACATTTATCATATCCATTTTGATTGATGATGTGGAAATGGGAATCGGAAAAGGTAAGAATAAAAAAGAAGCAGAGCAAGCAGCTGCTAAAGTAGCTATTGAAAAACTAAATATAAAGGTGTTTTAAATGAATAAAGAGTCAGTTGGTATTGTTGAAACTAAATATCTTAATATCTCAGAACCAATTGAATTAGACAGTGGTGAATCTCTTGGTGATGTCACTGTTGCTTATGAAACTTATGGCGAGCTTAACAAAGAGAAATCTAATGCAATCTTAATCTGCCACGCTTTAACTGGAGACGCTCATGCAGCAGGCTGGCATAAGGGAGATAAAAAACCCGGATGGTGGGAGATAATAATCGGTCCGGGCAAAGCGCTTGATAGTGAAAAATACTTCATAATTTGTTCTAACGTATTGGGAGGTTGTAAAGGAACAACTGGCCCTAGTTCAATCAATCCAAAAACAAAAAAGGAATATGGCCTTGATTTTCCAGTAATCACAATCAGTGACATGGTTAAGGTTCAAAAGAAATTGATTGAATACTTTGAAATTGATCAGCTGTATGCTGTTATCGGAGGATCCATGGGTGGAATGCAGGTTCTTGAATGGATGGTATCCTACCCTAAAATGATGAAAAAGGCAATTCCAATCGCTACAGCTGCAATGTCTTATCCTCAGCAAATCGCTTTCAATGCCGTAGGTCGCCAATCAATCTTTTCAGATCCTAATTGGAATGGTGGAAATTACTATGAATCAGGCAATATTCCAAAAAATGGATTGTCCTTGGCACGCATGATTGCTCACATTACATATTTAAGTGATGAATCTATGGATATTAAGTTTGGGCGTGGTCTGCAGGACAAAGATGAAATTAGCTATGACTTTACAGTGGATTTCCAGGTCGAAAGCTACCTTAAACATCAAGGGGAAACCTTTGTAAAACGTTTCGATGCTAATAGTTATCTGTATATTACAAAAGCTGTCGATTTATTCGATTTATCAGTTAATGGCTCTTTAATCGATGGGTTAAAGGATGTAGAGGCAAAAATTGAAGTAATTTCTGTAGATTCTGACTGGTTATATCCGACAGAGCAAAGTACAGAGATTGTGACTGCTTTAAATGCAAATGATGTTGATGTGTCATTTTCAGAGATAAAATCAAATTATGGTCACGATGCATTTCTTCTTGAAAAAGGCCAACTTAATTATATTTTCGCTAACTTCCTGTCCGATAATGTTGTTGAAGACTTGATGATGGAGCAAATATCAACAATTAAGGCGGATGCTGAAGTTGTTGAAGCAGCTAAATTAATGTTGGATGGTCATGTAACTCATATTCCAGTTGTAACCGATGAAAATAAGTTAATTGGTATTGTTACAAGCTGGGATTTATCTAAATCCATTGCAACTGATTCCAATCAGTTGAAAGATATTATGACAACAACTGTCAAGTATTGTAATGCTGGCGATACCATAGAGGAAGTTGCCCGTAAAATGCGTAAATTTGATATATCCTGTCTTCCTGTCGTTGATGAGGATATGGTAGTTTTAGGTCTTATTACAACAGACCAAATTAGTAATTTACTAAGCTAAATTACTTCTTTTTTTTAATTTTTTGGAGTCGTTATTATTTCACGTAGAGCTAAGTTTATTGATGGTGCTAAAAAGGGAATTCCAATCACATTCGGTTATGTTCCAATGGGAATAGGATATGCTGCTATTGCAATAAAGGCAGGGATGACACCACTTGAAACAATCTCAATGTCATTTTTGGTTTATGCTGGCGCAGGGCAGATTATAGCTGCATCAATGGTGCTTAGTGGTGCAACTGCAATGGCAATTATTTTGACAAATTTTGTGGTTAATTTGAGATATTTTGTAATGTCCACATGCGTTTTAAACCAAGTCGAAGACTCAAATGTTGGGTTGAACATCTTAGCAGCACATGTGACTGTTGATGAGTCATTTGCAATGTTTTCATTAAGTGAAGATTCAAGTATTTGGACATATCTTGGAATTGCAATAACTGCATGGTTAAGTTGGTGTTTAGGAGCGGGAATCGGTGTAGTTTTATTGGATTTGCTTCCAGTAATTGTTACAAATAGTTTTAACATTTCACTTTACGCATTGTTCGTGGCTATTTTGACTCCTGCAGTTAAGGAAAACAAACAAATTGCACTTTTGGTGTTAATAACTGCTATCTTAAATGTTGTTTTAGGCCAATTTTTAGGAAACTGGTCCTTAATTGTTGCTACTCTTCTAGGTGCAGTTATTGGAATGTATATAGTTGATGATGAATATTTGCTTTCCGGTGATGTCTAATGGATTATATCATGTTAGTTATTTTAGGCTGTGCTGTTGTAACCTTCATCCCAAGGTTAATTCCTGCATTGTTTATCGATAAATTGGATTTTTCACCTAAGGTGGAGAAATTTTTGAATTTAATTCCCTATACTGCTCTTGCAGCTTTAATATGTCCTGGGGTATTGACAGTAGATAATCAATTGTGGTATATTGGTTTGATTGGTGCGGTTGTAGCTGCAGGCCTTGCCTGGAAAAAAGTTCCTCTTGGTGCAATTGTAATTTTAACGGTAGTTGTATTGATAAGTGTCTATTCGATTGTTCCGTTTTTCTAATTTTTTTAGTCCCAAGCAGATATTAAAGGGAAAAATGGGTTGATAACTGTATAAGTATCATTCTGATTTTACTGCTCGAGACCATTGTAACATCAAAATGTGTTAATGAAATGTTACATATGTTAAAGATGGATTACCTACTATATAAATGTTTCGTTTCTTATTTTGCTATTAGAAAATAGTTAATATTTATTTAATTAACTATTTAATGATTATAACTTATTTAATATATTTAATATAATTTATATAACTTTTTTTAATAAAATAATGTTATTTAAAATTGTTTAAATTAATTTAAATAGTAATTAATAATTTTATTATAAACCGTTAAGTTTATATACTATGTAATGTAACATTAACATAAGTAATTAGTTTTTAACATAATTACTAATGTACTTAAATACTTTTTGCAAAAATGAATTAATTTGTGGGATACTATGAGAACCATGATTAAATATTTAAGACAAGAGCTCAAGATGAGCCAAAAAGAGCTGGGGGATAAAGTTGGAGTTACCCGACAAACCATTAATGCATTGGAAAACGGTAGGTACAATCCATCTTTATTTTTAGCATATGAAATAACCCAGGTCTTTAATAAAATGATGTTTAAAGGAGATCGAGAGAAGTATTTTGTTATGGAAGAAATATTTATTTTCGATGATGATTACTATTAGGTGATTAAATGATTTTAGATATATACAAAGATGCACTTGAATATTCAGCGAAAGACTGGAAAACATTAGTGATATTAGGAGTAATTTGTTTATTTAGTTTCTTGTTATTGCCTGCATTCTTAATTACAGGATATAATTACAGAGTCATTAACAATGCGGTACATGGAATAATCAACGGAAGGGATCCTCTTCCAGACTTCAATGATTTGATTGCAATGTTTGTTGACGGTGTAAAGGTCGTAATTGTTCAGGTTCTGTATTTGATTGTGCCGATGATTATCTTTTTGGTGTTTGCAATTATTGCAGGACAGTTAACTGGCGTTGCATCATCTGCATTAATGCTTATCGGATGTTTGATTACATTGATTGTAGGTGTAGCGGCATGTTTAATGTATCAAATGGGAATATGTCACATGGCATACAATGAAGGAGCATTTTCAAAAGCATTTGCTCTAAGTGAAATAAAAGAAGTGATTGATGAAATAGGATGGTTTGAATGCATTGCAACCTACATCGGATTGATAATCATAATAATTGTAATTGCATCTGTCGTTACTGCACTCATTGGAATAATATTTACTGCATTTGGAATCTCAGGTGCTGTTTTAGGTGCTGATCCAAGCGGAATTTTTGTATTAGGTGCATTTATCAACTCAGTTATAACAATGTTCATTGTCGGACCATACTTAAGCATATTCGCTGCAAGATCAATGGGATTATTATACACAATGCAAATATAGGGTGATTTGATGGCAAGCATAACTGACTGTGTTGTAGAAGGATTGAAATATCCTTTCAATGATATTAAGAAACTTTTAGGATTTGGAGTACTATTTGCATTGATAAGTGCAATATCCACATTCATTGGATTCGTGTCTATAGATATTTTCAGAGCTACCATGCATATGGTTGAAATGACTAACACTACCGCTTCACAATTGTCATTTTCACAACTGCCTCTTGGTGATATATATCTTGTAACTGTTTTGGGTGTTGTTGGCTTTATCATCACATTATTCATAATGGGATATCAATATGACATTGTAAAATTCTCAATTGACAAAAAAGAAGACTTTCCAGGTTTTAGAGATGTAAAAAACATATTTATCAAAGGAATAAAATATTTACTGGTAAGTTTAGCGTATAATATTATTCCGATTCTTTTCTTAGTAGGTGGAGTAACATTAGTGCATGATTCATCAATATTGCTGATTATCATGGCAATTTCAATGTTATTGTTCATAATTGCATATTTCCTCCTTATCATGGCATTAAACAATATGATTGCTTATGATAGTCTTAAAAAGGCATTTGATTTTAATGAAATAATGGATAATATTTCAAATCTTGGATGGGGAAAATATATTGGTATAATCCTGTTTACAATCATTGTAATGATGATTATTTCAGTTGCAGTAGGCTTCATATTAAGCCTTATTACTGTAGGTTTTGCGGAAACTATCAATAATCAGGCATTAATTGTATCAGTTGTTATTGCAATAATTGAAGGATTATTCTTAGACTCATATATGAGTGTATTCTTTAACAGAGTATGCGGATCAATATATAGAGAATCAATCAAATAGTTAGAATGTTTTTAACATTCTACCTTTATTTTTTAGTTAATTTTTTGGAGGTTTTTAGTCATGGCAGACTACGTTATCGAGACAAATGACTTGTCAAAAATATATTCCAATAATAGAGTCGTAAACTCTATCAATATGCATGTTGAAAAAGGTAAGATATATGGTCTTTTAGGCAAGAACGGGGCCGGAAAAACCACAACCATGTGCATGCTTTTAAATCTCACATATCCCAGCAGTGGAGAGATATTTCTCTTTGGAAAAGACCCTAGGAAATATTCAAAAGAGATTTATCTAAAAATAGGTTCAATCATTGAAACTCCGGGATTTTATGAAAATCTAACAGCACAAGAGAACTTGAAAATCATTGCTAAAATAAGAGGAGATTACAATCCAGTCAATATCAATTCAGTTCTAAAGATGGTTAATCTTGACCAGGAAAAATCAAAAAAATATAAGGACTATTCATTAGGAATGAAGCAGCGTTTGGGAATAGCGGCAGCAATTATGCACAGTCCTGAACTTTTGATTCTAGATGAGCCAATTAACGGTCTTGATCCTTTTGGAATCAAGGAAATCAGAACATTGCTTAAAAGATTATCCCATGAATTCGGAATAACAATTCTGATTTCATCTCATATTCTAAGTGAAATAGAAAATATTGCCGATGTTATTGGAGTTATGGATGAGGGCATTTTGATTGAAGAGTTTACAAGAGATGAACTGTTTAAGAAATTGAA
>CAJGDA010000048.1 GCA_904501935.1 uncultured Methanobrevibacter sp.
ATAGGAATATTGAAAATTATCTTATTCTCAATTGTAGTATGGATTCTTTTGTTTGTTTATGCTGCACTTTTAGGAATAGTAACAGTTGTTCCAGTCATTGGTACAGTATTAACCGACATCATTCTTGGTGCATTCATTTTCATATTCTTCAATTATGGTATAGGTTTATTGTATTCAGATATATAACATTCCTATTCTCTTTTTTTATTTTTGGCTTTGTAGAAATCATATTCACACTTTTAGCAGCAATGCCTTCCAATAGTATCAGAGAATAAAAAATATAATAATTAAACATATATAACATTATATGAATTTAAAAAAAAATCAATAGATATGTTGTATATTTAATTTCACTGTTTATGATATCATTGGGAGCATCCCTATCCATTAAAGCTAATTTGGGAACTTCTCCTTTAATATGCATACCTTATGTTAGCAGTCTGATTGTAAATATCAGCGTTGGAAGTGCTTGTTTTATCTTTAACATCATATTGATTGCAGTTCAGGTTATCCTTTTGCGAAGCGGCTTTGAAAAAAGGCAATACCTGCAGATTGTCATCGGAACAATATATTCAGTATTCATGGATTTCACATTGATGCTGATTAACTTCATCAATCCAGCGAATTATCTCTCTCAAATTGCAGTGCTTTTAGCAAGCTGCATTGTAATGGCATTTGGAGTGTTGCTTGAAATTAAAACTGAGGTCGTTTATCTTCCTGGAGACGGATTTATTGTCGCAATAGCTGAAGTATTGAAAAAGGAGTTTGGCAAAATCAAGCCTTACTGTGATGTCTCATTCGTAGTGATAGCTGCAGTCCTGTCCATCGTGTTTTTGGACTATCTTGCGGGAGTTCGTGAGGGAACGTTAATTTCAGCCATAATTATCGGGCCAATAGTCAGATTATTTAAAAAATACTGTGGAAACTATGTTGACATGATAATTTCCAAAAGTTGAACCTCTCCGGCTTGTAGAAGCCAGAGAATTCTTGCACAATAATGTTAAATAATGCCGTATTCACTTTATTTTTAATTAAAAGAAAAAATGGATATGATTAAGACAAAATAACTTTTATTAATTATCCTCATAAAAGAACTGTCTTAATTTCCGCCTAAATAAATAAGCTCATATCACTTTGTTCTCCAGAACCGATGAACGTTGCAACACCTCCAAGTTCAACACCATCAATGAGCTCTTCCTGATGTATCCCCATTATATCCATTGACATTTGACATGCCACAATACGAACACCATGAGATTTTGCACTTTCAATTAACTCTTCCAAAGACAATATTCCTTTTTGATCCATAATTGACCTTATCATCTTTGCACCAGCCCCACACATATTCATTCTTGACAATCCTAACTTTTTGGTGCCTCTTGGCATCATGAATCCGAATGCCTTTTCAATGATTGTCTTTTTAACGCTTACCTTTTCAGGCTTCCTTAAGATATTCAATCCCCAAAAGGTGAAAAACATGGTAACGTTTCTTCCCATTGAAGCAGCACCATTGGCAATTATAAAAGCAGCTATCGTTTTATCCAAATCGCCACTGAATACCACAAAGGTTTTGTCATTGTCTTTTGGAATTTCTGGAACGCTTTGCTTTACAATCGATGCTTTTATAATCCCATCCTTAATTTCCAAGGATTCCAAATTGTTTCCAGTTCGATCACACCAAATCTTAACATCAGATGCAAATGCATCCTCATCAGATTCGACATGTATCTTTTGACCAGTCTCAATTTCGTTAATGGTATCTGCAATCTGGATTATTGGACCCGGACACATTTGACCTTTGACGTCGAGTTCGATTGCATCAAGATTATTGATATATTCCTGATATTGCTTAAAGCCTCCTTCAAGGCTAAATGCATCATAACCAAGTGAGTTTAACTCATCAGTTGCTTCATCACTTCTATCACCGGTTTTACAATATACAATTATTTGCTTTGTTTTGTCTAGCTTTTCCAAATTGTATGAAAGTTCCTGCTTTGGAATATTAATTGAATTTTCGATTTTACCCAATATTAACTCCTCATCATCCCTTACATCAACAATTTGAATTTTCTGTTTGTTTTTTTCTAAAAATTCTTCCGCATTTATAGTTTTTGCCATTTTCATCACTTCTTTAGTTTCGCCCGAGCAATGAAAAAGATAATATGCAAAATATAACAATAGTTATTTTTTCATCAAATAGATATTTACAACTAAACTATATAAACATTATGTAGAAATATAACAATAGTTATATATTGTAAATTTCAAAATAATGTACAATTAAATTTCAGGTAATGACTATGAAAAAAAGAGAATATGGAAAAGAACTTGGATTTCAAACCCGTGCAGTACACACAGGAAACGATGTTGACAGAGAAACTAATGCAATTAAACGCCCCATAACAATGGGAAACAGTTATGAATTGCCATATGACCCCACCAACATTAACTGGAGCAGTGCAGATAAGACATTATACACTAGAAATGGAGGCTCCAATCAAAAATATCTTGAAGAGAAAATAGCTAACCTAGAAAATGGTGAAGATGCAATAGTCCTTGCAAGTGGAGTGGGAGCGCTTTCAGGATTATTTTTTTCCCTTCTCTCATCAGGGGACCATGTAGTATTTTCAAATGTGACCTATATTGCAGCATACCGACTTCTAAACGAATTATTCAATGAAAAATTTAAAGTAAACACCACTATTGTTGATACAACAGATATTGAAGAGCTAAAAAAGGCAATTACAAATAAAACAAAACTAGTTCATATAGAAACCCCCGGAAATCCTACAATAGGAATATCCGACATTTCTAAAATTGCAGAAATTGCTCATGAACATGGAGCACTGCTCAGCGTAGACAATACTTTTGCATCTCCATTTAATCAACGACCCCTTGAATTAGGTGCAGATTACGTGATTGAAAGCCTAACCAAATACATTAACGGACATGGCGACTCAATGGGAGGAGCAATCATAGCAAATCAAAAAGAACTTTTAACCCCCATAAGAGAGCAATCCCAAGTTAATTTAGGAGCGACAATAAGTCCATTCAATGCATGGCTGATAATGAGAGGATCAGTGACACTGCCCTTGAGAATGAAAGCCCATAATGAAAATGCACAAAAAGTGGCTGAATGGCTGGAATCCCAGAAAAATGTAAGTTTCGTATCATATCCAGGACTTGAATCAAACAAAGGATATGAAATTGCTAAAAAACAAATGATAAACGGATATGGGGGAATGATAGCGTTTGGATTGAAAGCCAGTCACGAGAAACACAATGAATTCGTAAGCCATTTAAAAATCATAACATCTGCGGTTTCATTGGGTCATGATGAAAGCCTGATAGTATTCATCGGAGAAGACGATGAAAGGCAATATTTATATCCCGAAGAATTCCACAATGGATTTTTCAGATTTTCAGTTGGAATAGAAGATGTGGAAGACATTATAGAGGATTTGCGTCAGGCTTTAGAAAAATCAGAACTGTTATAATTTAACTTTAAACTCAGGCGTTTCTACAATCTTTGGAAGCCTTCCAACAGTACCGACATTATCCTGGGATATAATTAAAATGCCTTCAAAAAACTCCCTAAAACGCTCTGCAGTCTCAATGGCATTAGTTACTTTATCTTCAGATGTTTCACCATAAACATCATTGGCTATTCTGGTTGCAAGCCCATCTGCAAGAGAAGGACTTTTGCTAATTACTGTAACACTATCAGCTTGACCAAAACTAATTGAATGGCCAATTTTTCCTGAAGATGTACATACACCCAAAGGCTTTTTTCGTGACTTGAATTCAAAACCAATCCTATTTCCAAAAACCTCATTATTAGAATAAATACCACATATTATTTTTTCATCGTTTATAAAAGCAATATCGCCACCATTTTCAACGATGGAATATTTTGAGCCATTTTCAATTAAATAATTTAAGCTTAACTCCGAAATGGTTCCCGCAACACAGGCCATCGGACCAACATCCGAATAGGTTGATGACTCATACATCCTTTCAACTATTGGAGGCAAATCTTTTGAATCTGATTTGGTCGGTTCCAATGATATTAAAAAATCCTGATTTCTTGAAATGTACTGTTTCAAATCGTATCTTATCTTATAAATAAATCTTTTTAACTCATGATCTTTTAAGTCCGTCTTAAGACGGATATGTGTTTCTTCCATATCAATTTCTTCAGAATACATAATCTTATATTACAATTGTAATCATTATAAGTAATTTGCCACTAAAAGAAAAAAATAGATTACATTACACTAAAAAGACAAATAAATAATGATGATTATTATTTTTAACAAATAAGAAATGTGAATTATTTTTAGCAATATTATAGCCGTTATTTTTCTAAGATACAAATATAACGGCCTTTTATAACACTTTAAATATTGAAATTAAAAAACATTTAAATATTATGAAAACTCGATATAACAATTGTGATATTAATTAATATCACCTAAACAAAAAATGGATTTTTACTAAAAAACTGTGAAAATCCAGGCAGGCCTTGAAAAAATTTAAACTCCTCCAAAAAATCTGAAAAATAACATATCATATTGAAAATCGGACAAAAAAGTGAAATTGATTAAATTACTTATTGCTTTGTGAATGTAATTGATTTTACATCGCAAAGACTTAGTCCATTTCATCCCAATAGGAAACAAACTAAACTCGGGCAAACGTTTCCAGTGATGATATTATTTCTTTAAAGACTTATCAAGTCTTAGAGGAGAACTATTGGAAAATAAACATAAGTTTAGGAAGGTAGTGAAATGACTAATAATAGAAGTATTAGCCAAATCAACCAAAAAATTGAAAATGGTGAGGCTAATATTTACACAGCAGAAGAGTTTAAAAAACTTTTAAAAGAAGGCAACGCCCCTAGTTTTGATGAAGTTGATGTTGTAACAACAGGAACTTGTGGTGTAATGAGCGGTACAGCAGCTATACTCAATTTTGTAGTTTCTGGACCCGGAGAGTTTATACGTGCAGAAGAGGTATTTTTAAATGGAGTTCCGGCACATGCCGGCCCATGTCCAAATGAATGGTTAGGTTCAATTGATGTGATACTTCATGGAACAACACATTCCATTCAAGACCACAACTATGGTGGAGGATTCGTCTTAAAAGAACTTTTAGAAGGCAAACCAATAGATGTGAGAGTTGAAAGTGCTGAAGGCAAGACTATCGAAAACACAATAACCATCGATGACATCGGCAGAGGCCAAATAATCGGAACCAGAATGGCATTTAAAAATTATACCGCTTTTGTCAATAGCTATGACGAACCGATAAAGTCTATTTTTTCGGCAATCCCACTTGAAGGAAACCTATCTGGCTTGACATTTTCAGGATGTGGAGACTTGAATCCTCTTCAAAACGATATTCCTCACAATGTGATAAAAGCCGGAACCAGATTCCTGTTTAATGGTGCTGAAGGATTAATTTTAGGTGATGGTACCCGTTCCAGTGCAGAAAAACCGAATTTAATGTTGGCGGCAGACTATAAAGAGATGGATCCATATTACCTTGGAGGATACAAAACCGGCCAAGGCGGAGAAGTTTATGATACTGTGGCCATACCAATCCCTGTTCTAAATGAAGAAATCTATAACAATTTACTTGTAACCGATGAAGACATTAAATTGCCATTGGCTGAAATAAAAGGTCGTCATTTACCGGTAGGAGTAACAAACTATAAAGAGATGTGGGAAGGATATGACTTAAGACCACAATATGACCATTCAAAATGTTCAAACTGTGATTCTTGTACTATTGAAAGAATCTGTCCTACAAATGCATTTGCAAACAAGAAACTAAATCCTGCATTGTGTTTCGGATGCGGAATATGTGCTCATTATTGTACAAATGATGCATTCAACATGAATACCGGTGATGTTGATTTGGAAATAAACAACAAGAACGTGAATGTGCCAATTGTCTGCAGACAATCTGATAGATTGAGAGGAAACAGATTATCCAATAAACTGAAAAAATTAATTGAAACCCAAGAATTTACTTTGTAGAGGTGGTTTTATGACTACTAATCAAAAAATTACCGATACACCAATTAATTTTGCAGAAGAGATAATTGCAAATGTAAAAAACACCAAAGATGACGGTGTTTTGAAATGCGTTCAATGTGGTTTATGCACATCAACATGTCCTGCAGCACGCCACTCAGAATATAATCCCCGAGAGATTATTGAAAGAGTCCTGGAGGGTGATGAAACAATAATCGCAGAAGATTACTTATGGAACTGCTTTTATTGCTACACCTGCCACAGCGTATGCCCTGTTGGAAACAGCGTTTGTGAAGTAAACCAGATATTGAAACAATTCGCAATAAACCAAGGCATTGGATGGGACAAGCTTTATGAATATTTAGGATTTGCCGATTCCTACTTCGATGCAGCAATCGGAGCGATACCTGAAATATTTTTTGATGATATTGCAAAAGATGTTCCGGGATGGGAAGAGATAAGATTTGATAAGTTGGATGAAAACAGAGACAAATTAAATCTTTATCCACCTTTAATGCCTCCCGAAGACGTGATTGATGAAGTCAGCTTGATTTTAACAATCACCGGATTTAAGGAAAGAATGGAAAACATTAGAAAATCTCAAGAGGCAGAGGTGGAAAAATGAAAAACATCCCGGATAAAAATCTCCTTTTGTTTAGAAGCTGTCTTGTGAGTGTGGAATATCCAGGAATCGAATCATCTACAAAATACGTTTTTGAAAAGTTAGGAATTGATTATGGAATATCCGAAAAGCAAACATGCTGCACTGGCTTAGGACACTATTCAGATGTTTTTGATCAAGTTTCAACAACAGCAATAGGAGCCCGTAACTTTAAAGTGGCACAGAATCTTGGAAGACCTAATCTTGTTATGATGTGCGCTACATGCTATGCAATCAACAAAAAATCAGTAAAGCTATTAAACAATAAAGACGACTTACGTGAAGAAATAAATGAATTGTTTGAAGAAAATGGATTAGACCATTTGAAATATGAAAAAAATGATTTGACACCTACTGAAAACATTTTCCATTTCGTGGACATCTTATATGGCAAAAAGGATGAAATCAAAAAACATGTAAAATATGACTTAAGCCAATACAAGATTGCCACTCACCATGGATGCCATTACTGCAAGGTCCACTATGAGGACACAATAGCTGGAGTAAGAGACCCAAACATAATCGATGAACTTATTGAAGCTTGCGGATGCAAAACCATAGGTTGGTATGACCATAAACGTGCATCCTGCGGTACAGGATTTAGGCAAAGATATTCAAACCCTGATTTATCATTTACCGCAACAGCAGATAAAATGAAATCCCTTAAGGATGAAAATGTTGAAATTCTAGTACATTTATGTCCGAACTGTCATATACAATTTGACAGATATCAACCTCTAATCTCACAAAGGGAAGGCAGAGAATTCAAGGCAATTCATTTGAACATTTCCCAATTTATTGCAATTGCAATGGGTGCCGACTGGGAAAGCGTTGTAGGCGTTCAGGCCCATACCTCCAAAATAGATTCAGTAATTACCGAATTAAAGGAGGTTGAATCATGACCAAAAATCTCAAAATTGGCGTTTTCTTATGTGAATGTGGTGGAAACATCTCAGATACTGTTGATTTGGATAAGGTTAGACAGGCTCTTGATGTGGAAGTGATTGAACAGTTTGAAAATTTATGTTCACTAAATGGACGTAAGATTATCCGTGATGCAATTATCGACCATCATTTGGACAGAATTGTAATCGGAGCCTGTTCACCCATAAGCCATGAAAAGACATTCCAAGATTATGTGAAACCTCTCAATCCATATCTAATGGACATGGCAAATATTAGAGAGCAATGTTCTTGGGTGCATGACGATAAAGAAAAGGCCACAAAAAAGGCCATAACTTTAATCAACGCATCCATTGAAAAAGTCAAGCAATCTGATGAAGTAAATCCGATTTATTGTCAAACTCCCGATGAAGTTGCAGTTATCGGTGGCGGAATTGCAGGGATGAATGCTGCATTATCACTTGCACGCCAAGGGACAAAAGTCACCATAGTCGAGCAGTCCCCATCATTGGGAGGACATATGGCAAAAATTGGAAAAGTTTTCTCACCTGTGAAGATTGCTGAGGAATGCGGCATGTGTCTGCTCAATCCGATTCTGAACGATCTGGTGTGGAATGAAAACATAACCGTATGGACCAACTCAAAGGTGATAAATGCAGACCGCCGTGCAGGAACATACAATCTGATAGTTGAAAAATCACCCAGATTTGTTGACCCCGACAAGTGTATCGCCTGTGGAAAATGCACAGAGGTTTGTGAAGTGGAGGTTCCTGATGACTGGAACGAAGGACTCTCCTTAAGAAAAGCGATTTACAGACCTTTTGGTCAATCATATCCTGAAGCATATGTTATTGACCCTGACGCATGCAATAAGTGCGGAAACTGTAAACGACAATGTATGATGAATGCAATCACCTTAAAGCAGAAACCTGAGAATGTTCCACTACAGGCAGGTTCACTCATCATAGCTACAGGACACCAATTAATAGATCCAAACAAACGTCCGGATTACTCATATAAAAGACACCCAGACATCATAACACAAGCAGAGCTTGGGCGCATAACTGGAGTAAACGGACCTACAAAAGGAGAATTACTAAAAGCAAATGGTAAAGTTCCAAAAAGGGTCGTGATGATACAGTGTGTCGGTTCCAGGGATGAAAAACCCGACGGACACAAACACTGTTCAAAAATATGCTGTTCTGTTGCATCCAAAAATGCAAACATCATAAAACACAAATATCCTGATACCGATGTTGTAATCTGTTATACTGATGTGAGAACTCCAGGAATGTTTGAGAAATACTACAAACATACTCAGGCAAATGAAGTCCGATTCTTAAGGGGCAGACCTGGAGAGGTTGCCGTTAAAGGAGATAATTTAATAGTGCGTGTTGAGAATACCATCAAAGGCGAATTTGAAGAAATTGAAGCAGATATGGTTGTGCTTTCAACTGCGATGGAACCTTCTGAAGGCACTAAGGAAATTGCTAAAATCCTAAATTTGGGTACAACCGAAGATTCGTTCATCAAGGAATCCCATCCTAAAATCAAACCGGTGACTACGGATGTTCAAGGAGTGTTTGTCTGCGGAACCGCTCAAGATCCAAAGGACATCACCGATTCAATAATGCAGGCAACATCCGCAGCATCAAAAGTTGCCGAGTACAATTACGGCGGCGTCAAGATTGAACCGTTTATTGCAGACATAGACCATGAAAAATGTCAGCTTTGTGGTGATTGTTTGGCCAAATGCAAGTTCAAAGCACTGAGCATTGTTGATGATGAATTGTTCTTAGACCCTATGAGCTGTGACGGATGCGGAAAATGCTTAACCGTTTGCCAGCACGGTGCAATTAACATCAATGGGAACATTGATGAGAAAATATTTGCCACAATTGATGGAGTATTGTCTAAAAAAGAAGATGATGAACGTATGATCCTTGTTTTCTTAGATACAATTGGATATACTGCTGCAGACAACATTGGAGTCAACAGATTGAAATATCCTGAATCAATACATATCATTAAAGTCCATTCAGTCAATCGTGTAAGGCCAAGCCACATCAAGCATGCTCTTGACAACGGAGCTGACGGAATATTTATCGGAGAATTCCCCGGAGACTTGATGTATGATGAAGTCGAACAAAAAATCGAGAGGGTTAAAGCACAAATCGCAAAAGTGAATGAAAATCCTAACAGATTGGCGTTTTCAAAAGTATACATCCCATACTTTGAAGGCCTTGCCCGAAAATTAAATGATTTCGACAGACAAATTGAAAACTTGAATGAAATAGAAGGGGTTTGAAGACCTCTTTTATTTTAAATTTTTGATTGATTTCAGCAATCGATTAAATCCATTCTCGAGTGATTATTTTAACAGTTATTTTAAAAAAATTAAAAATATAAAACAGATTTTTAATTAAAAATCAGAATGTGCTATTTGCCCAATAATGACAGGACACCATGCACATCAAAAAGGTTATTGATTGATAATAGTAAGTAACCAATAACAAAAATGTGATTAATGGCAGTGAAAATTATGGAAAAAATTATTGATTACCTACTTTTTAGAGACAAAATTTCTTATGTTTTGATTTGATAAAATTAATGATCAGCCATATCTCTATGACCAATCATTCGTGTTTCGCGTAAAACCGAATCATATTCCAGAACTTCCTTCCTGGACATTATCCATTTCGGTCTTTTGATTTAACAGCAATTGATTAATCCAACCAGATGCCCAATCGGACAAATCATCATTATCAAATGGGGTTGGCAGGAATTTGTTCTTATTAGCA
>CAJGDA010000049.1 GCA_904501935.1 uncultured Methanobrevibacter sp.
AATACTGTCTAGTTCTCTAGAATTATTTCATTAATTACTAAATTTTTATTTTTAGTTTTGCTAAAAATTATATGAAATTCAGAAGTATTTGTATTGAAAGTCTAATCCCTCTTATTTTTTTCCCGGGATTATATTTAGTGATATATGAATTATTCAAGAATTAGTATTATTAAAACTATATTAAATTATTCTATTGAATAATTTGAGTAATTTCTATAGTTAAAAAATAATATAACTATATATAATTACATTATATTATGATTCCAAATGAATTATAATATCTGCCGATGGATGGCATAGCCAGATGAAAAAGGAGGTATATTTTATGGCAAACATTTATGTAAAATTTGACACACCTGAAGAATTAGCTAAACAAGCTGAAGAAGCATTAGAAACCGCACAAGCTACTGGTAAAGTAGCAAAAGGTACAAACGAAGTAACTAAATTCATTGAAAGAGGAGATGCAGCATTAGTTGTTATCGCAGAAGATGTTGATCCTGCTGAAATCGTTGCTCACATTCCTGTTTTAGCTGATGAAAAAGAAATTCCTTACGTTTACTTACCTACCAAAGAACAAGTTGGTGGAGCTGCTGGTTTAACTGTTGGAACTGCATCTGCATGTATTGTAGACGCTGGTGATGCTGAAGCTGCTGTTGCTGAAATTGCAGAAAAAGTTGCTGAATTAAAAGAATAGATTCTTTTAATTAAATTACGGTGATTTACATGGAAGAAGGAACTCCTGCTGAAGTCATTGAAGTTTTAAAAAGAACTGGAATGACTGGTGAGGTGATGCAAATCAAATGCAGAATCCTCGATGGTAGAGATAAAGGAAGAATTTTAACAAGAAACATTATGGGTCCTGTAAGGGAAGGCGACATTTTAATGTTACTTGATACAATTAGAGAAGCTAAGGAAATTAGAACTCCTTAAGAAGGTGTAAGAACATGAGAACTTGTTCATTCTGTAAAAAAGAAATTGAAGACGGTACTGGAAAGATGTACGTTAAAAGAGATGGTACAATTTATTTCTTTTGTAGCAGCAAATGTGAGAAGAATATGATTAAACTCGGAAGAGTTTCAAGAAAAGTTAAATGGGTTAAAGAATGATTCAAAAAAGTTTTGTAATGATGAAACCAGACGCTGTACAAAGACGTCTTATGGGTAAAATTTTGTCTCGTTTTGAGGAAAAAGGTCTCAAAATCGTTGCTTGTAAATTAATTCAAATTGATGAAGATTTAGCAAAAACTCATTATGGTGAACATGCTGATAAACCGTTTTTCCCAGGTTTAGTTGAATACATCACTTCCTCACCATCATTAGCTATGGTGATTGAAGGAGAAGAAGCTGTTACCACTATCAGAAAATTAGTCGGTGCGACAGATCCTTTAGAAGCTGATCTTGGAACTATCAGAGGAGATTTCGGTATGAATAAAGGAAGAAACATTATTCATGCTTCAGACGCTCCTGAATCTGCTGAAAGAGAAATTGCTCTTTTCTTTAATGAAGACGAAATTTGTGATTATCAAATTATTGATAACGATTTAATTTATGAATAAATTTAGATTTTAAACATTTATTATTAAAGACGATATTATGAAAATCAGATCCCCGATTGTATCAGTTTTAGGACATGTAGACCATGGAAAAACTACATTGTTAGATTATATTAGAGGTAGTACAATCGCCGATAAAGAAGCGGGGGGTATTACTCAACATATTGGTGCTACTGAAATTCCAAATGATACTATTGAAGAAATCTGTGGAAATTTTATATCAAGATTGACTATCAAAGATTTAATACCTGGCTTGTTCTTTATTGATACTCCAGGACACGCTGCATTTACTAGTTTAAGGAAACGTGGTGGGGCATTAGCTGATTTGGCAGTTTTAATTGTTGATATTAATGATGGATTTAAACCACAAACATATGAAGCATTAAATATTCTTAAGATGTATAGAACTCCATTCATTGTTGTTGCTAACAAAATCGATATGCTTTTTGGCTGGGAAACACATGAAGGGGCTTCTTTTAAAGAATCTTTTAATCAACAAGCTCCAAGTGTTCAACAAGACTTGGATTTAAAGGTTTATGAGATTGTTGGAACTCTCCACAAGGAAGGTTTCCAATCTGAAAGATTTGATAGAGTAAGTGATTTTGCTTCACAGATTAGTATTATTCCTATTAGTGCTAAATCCGGTGAAGGAATCATTGAAGTTTTAGCAATGTTGCTTGGGCTTGCTCAAGAGTATTTAACTGAACAATTAGAAATTAATGAAGATGCTCCCGCTAAAGGTACTGTATTGGAGATTAAAGAGGAAGTAGGTTTAGGCCTTACAATTGATAGTATTATTTATGATGGTGTTTTAAGAACTAATGATGAAATCGCTTTAATAACTTCTTCAAATGAGGTTCTAACAACTAAAGTTAGGTCTATTCTAAGACCGCTTCCACTTGAAGAAATGAGAGATTCTAAAAAGAAATTCAGAAAAGTTGATGAAGTTGTTGCGGCTGCAGGTATCAAAATTGCAGCTCCTAATTTAGATGATGTCATTTCAGGTTCACCACTCAGAGTATTAAATACTGATGAGGATGTGGAAGAGGAACTCTTGAAAGAAATTGAAGACATAACTATTAGCACTGAAGATGAAGGTGTTTTAGTTAAAGCAGATACATTAGGTTCTCTTGAAGCTGTTGTTAAGTTATTGAAAGATTTGGAAATTCCTATTCGTGAAGCGGACATTGGTGATGTAAGCCGTAGAGATATCATTAATTCATCTATAGCTTTAACTGAAAATGATGCTCATGGAGTTATCATCGCTTTTAATGTTGATGTTCATCCGAATTCTGTAGAAGACCTTAACAAATCAGATATAAAACTTTTCAAGGGTGATGTCATATATCAAATCATCGAAGACTATGAAGCATGGATTGAAGAAATGGAAATGGCTAAGAAGAAAGCATTTTATAATGCAATTATTAAGCCTGCAAAATTCATGTCTTTACCTAAATTAGTTTTCCGTCAAAGTAAACCTGCTATTATTGGAATTGAATCAATTAGCGGTACAATTAAACAGGGTCAAACTTTGATTAATAAAAATGGCGAATATGTTGGTGTAATAGCCAGTATGGAAGATAAAGGTGAAACATTACCGGATATTTCTAGAGGTCAAAGGGTAGCTATGGCTATTAAAGATGCTATTGTTGGAAAGCATTTCGATGAAGGGGATGAATTATACGTTGATATTCCTGAAAAGCATTATAAGTATATTGAAAGGGAATTTAAAGATAAATTGACTGAAGATGAATTTGAAACTCTTTATGAGTTTCTTGAAATCAAACGTAAAAAGGATCCTGATTGGGGTAAATTTGGTCTTTTCGAATAATAAATTAAGATTATAAAATAATTAAGGAGGAATACCATGGCATTCAAAGTTGTTGTGTCTCAAAAAGCTGAAACTCATCAAATTGAAATCGATGAAACTAAAGCTCTTAATGGGTTAGTAATCGGTGATGAATTTGATGGTGGAATTGTTGGTTTAGATGGTTACACCTTAAAAATCACTGGTGGTAGTGATAAGAATGGTTTTACCATGAAAAAAGATGTTTCAGGTACCAGAAGAATCAAAAGTTTATTAACTGGTGGTATCGGTTATCATCCTAAAGCTGATGGTGTTAAAAGAAGAAAAACCGTTAGGGGAAACACTATTGCTGAAGATATTGTACAAATCAACACTGTAGTTACTCAAGCTGGAAATAAACCAATAGCTGAAATTCTTGGTGCTGGTGAAGAAGAGGAAGAATAGTTTTACTATCTTTCTTATTTAACTTTAAAGTTAATATAAAATTATAAAAAAGGTGGTTATCTGTGAACGTACAGTCAGATGTTAACATAGGTTTAGTTGGTCATGTAGACCATGGTAAGACAACTCTTACTAAAGCATTATCTGGTATATGGACTGACACTCACAGTGAAGAAACAAAAAGAGGTATTTCAATTCGTTTAGGTTATGCAGACATTGAATTTAAGAAATGTCCTAACTGTGATGAACCTGAATGTTATACTACTTCTGATAAATGTGAAATCTGTGGGAGTGAAACTGAATTAATTAGGAAAGTATCATTTGTTGATGCTCCAGGTCACGAAACTCTTATGGCAACTATGTTATCTGGTGCTGCAATTATGGATGGTGCAGTATTAGTTATTGCTGCGAATGAAACTTGTCCACAACCACAAACAAAAGAACATCTCATGGCACTTGATGTAATCGGTGTTAAAGATGTGATAGTAGTTCAAAATAAAATTGATATTGTTTCAAAAGAAAGAGCTATTGAAAGCTATAATGAAATTAAGGAATTTGTTAAAGGTACTTGTGCTGAAGATGCTTTAATAATACCAGTTTCTGCTCAACAAGGAGCTAATATGGATATTTTAATTGAAGCAATGTATAAACAAATCGAACCTCCGGAAAGAAATGTTGAAGATACTGCATTAATGCATGTTGCAAGGTCATTCGATATTAACAAACCTGGTTCAGGTGCTGATAAGATTAAAGGAGGAGTTATTGGTGGTACTTTAATTCAAGGTACTTTTAAACTTGGCGATACCATTGAGATTAGGCCAGGCCCTACCAATGAAGGTAAAAGACTCACTTTAACTTCTGAAATTATTGGTCTTGAAGCAAACGGAAAACAGGTTGAAGAGATTGGTCCAGGAGGTCTTGTAGGTATTGCAACTAAATTAGACCCATCTTTAACTAAATCAGATTCTTTATCAGGTACTGTTGCTGGTGAAGAAGGTACATTGCCAGATGTATTAGATGGTTTTTCAATGGAAGCTAATTTACTTGATCGTGTTGTTGGTACTAAAGAAGAACGCGAAGTCTCTCCAATTAAAGTTAAAGAGCCTTTGATGATTAATTGCGGTACTACAACTACAATAGGTGTTGTTACATCTACTAAGAAAAACGATGTTGATGTTGTTTTAAAATTACCAGTTTGCGCAAGCCCTGGTGACAGAGTGGCTTTAAGTCGTAGAGTTGGCGCTCGTTGGAGATTAATTGGTTACGGTATTATTAAATAGAGGGAAAATAATGGACTCTAAAGAAGTTGTGATTGATACCAATTTTTTTATGGTTCCTTTTCAGTTCAATGTGGATGTTATCACTGAACTTGAAAATTTATTACCTTCTTATAAATTAACAACTCCTAGCTTTGTTATCAATGAATTGAAGGGTTTAGAAAGAAATACTAAAGGAAAAGTTAGGTTAAATGCAAATTTGGCCTTAAAGTTAGCTAATTCTTCAAAAGTTGAAATAAAGGATATTTCATTACTTGAAAATGAAACTGTGGATGATGCGTTACTGAGAGTTTCAGAAGTTTTAGCTACAAATGACATTGAATTAAAGAATCGTGCAAAAAGTAAAGGAATAACTGTTGCATATTTGAGACAAAAGAAATATATTGCTGTTGAAGGTAAAATTTAATATTAATTAAACTTATTAATTATAAATGAGGGATTATTTTGTATTATAAAACAAAAATTAAGGATATTGTAAGAATACCACCTTACAGATTTGAAGATCCTCTTGAAGAAGTTGCTATTCAAACTTTAAACAAAACTTATGAAGGTCGTTTAGACAAGAAACTTGGTTTACTCATTTGTGTTAATGAAATTGTTGAAATTAGTGAAGGCAAACTCATTATGGGTGATGGCGCTTCATATCATAATGTTGTCTTTGAATCTATTTTCTTCAAACCAGAGCAACACGAAATTTTCGATGGTGAAGTAATTGATATTGCTGATTACGGTGCTTTTGTAAGAATTGGACCTATGGATGGTTTGATTCATGTTTCACAAGTAACTGATGATTATATCAATTATGACGGTAAAAGAGGAGCATTAATTGCAAAAGAATCTAATAAAACTTTAGATGTAGGAGATTTAGTTAGAGCTAGAGCAGTTAGCGTTTCCATCAAAGATGAATCTACAAACAGTAGAGAAAATCATAGGAATTCCAAAATTCCACTCACTATGAGACAAACTAACTTAGGTAGATTCGAATGGATTGAAGAAGCAAAACAAAAAAATAAGAAGGCGTAAATAATGAAAGCATGTACTGTTTGTAAATTGATTACAGATAAAGACCAGTGTGAAAGATGTGGAAGCCCTACATCTGATAATTGGAGCGGTCTTTTAATAATCACTAATCCTGAAGAATCAAAAGTAGCTAAGGAATTAAATATTACCGAACAGGGAGAATACTGTTTAAGAGTAAGATAGAGGGATTTTTTGTGTTACGTTTAGATGCAGAATTAACAAAAGACATAATTGCTGAGCTTAAAAAGCCATTAGGCAAATTATATCCTAACTTTGAAGATGCAATTGATGAAATTAAATCTTCCGAGTTTTTAATTTCTGTTGGTGATGCGACATTCGAAAATCTTACCAAATATGAATTATACCCGAATATTGGAATAATTGATAATTTAATTCAAAGAAAAAATCATACTCATGAAATTATCCTAGCGGACCACATTCTAAAAGCAGATAATCCTGCGGGATATATTACAGATGATCTATGGGAAACCATAGGCCAAGCTCTTGAATTATCTAACACTGGCGAATGTTATGTAATTGAAGTAGCCGGGGAAGAAGATCTTGCAGTTCTTCCTTGCATCTTAATGGCAAATCCAGAAACTACCATTTTATATGGTCAGCCAAATGAGGGGTTAGTGCTTTTAAAGGTTTGCGATTTAGAAAATAAAGCTCAAATGCTTATTGACGGATTTATTAAAGAATAAATTAATGAGGTTTTATCATGGAAATCGAATTTATCGAAGAAAAAGAAAACAAATTATTCAATAGAAAAGAAATTAAATTTTATGTTGATTATGATGGAGAAGCAACTCCAAAAGTCTTAGACATTAAATCTAAATTAGTTGCTTTATTAAACACTAAAAAAGATTTACTTGTCGTTGACAATGTACAACCACACTACGGCGAACCTAGAGCATTAGGTTATGCTAAAGTTTATGAAACCGTAGATGATTTGCAATACATTGAAGCTAAACATATTTTAGCTAAAAATACAGAACCTGAAGAAGAACCTGCTGAAGATGCAGAAGAAGAATAGGTGATTTTAATGGTAAGAAAATCTGATCTTTACAAAGTAGACGGAGACAAAATTGAAAGAAAAAACCCAATTTGTCCTCGTTGTGGTGAAGGCGTATTCATGGCTGACCATGGTGACAGATTCGCTTGTGGTAAATGTGGATACACTGAAATGAAAAAATAAGATTTTTAAAATCTTTATTTCTTTTTTTTATTTATTTTTATTTTCAATTATTAAGAAGGGATTTCTTTGGATAATATTAGAAATGGTCGTTTTAAGACTGGAATGACTGATGAAGCAGCTGAATACACTTCATCTTATGATGCTGATAAATATCTTTTTGAAGCGGATATTAAAACTAATTTTGCACATACTTCAATGTTAAAGCATGAAGGCATTATCGATGCTGAAATTGCGGATAAAATCTTATGCGCACTTGATAGCCTTAAGGAAGAAGGTTTTGAAGCATTGGTATTCGACCCATCTGTTGAAGATGTTCATATGGCTATCGAAAACTATGTAACTTCTAAAATTGGTCCTGAAGCGGGTTTTATGCATACTGCAAAATCACGTAATGACCAGGTTGCTTGTGATGTCAGATTAGTTTTAAGGGAAATGATTGAGGAAATTCAAATTGGAATTCTTGAGTTCATGGAAGGCCTTGTTGAAATGGCTGGTGAACACTTGGATGATGTTTTCATTGGATTTACTCACTTACAGCATGCTCAGCCGATTACAATTGCTCATCATTTAATGGCACATGTTCAAGCTCTTAAAAGGGACTATGAACGTTTAGCAGATACTTACAAACGTGTTAATTTAAATCCATTGGGCTCAGCTGCAATGGCCACCACTAGTTTTCCAATCAACAGGCAATTAACCACAGATTTGCTTGGTTTTGATGCATATTTAGAAAACTCCATGGATGGAGTTTCTGCAAGGGATTTCATTTCTGAAACTGTCTTTGATTTAGTAGCATTATCATCAACTTTAGCCAAAATCTGTGAAGAATTGGTTTTATGGAGCACCTACGAATTTGGTGTTATTGAAATGGCGGATGAATATTCCTCAACCTCTTCTATCATGCCTCAAAAGAAAAACCCTGATGTAGCCGAACTTGCAAGAGGAAAAACCAGCATCGCAACTGGTGAGTTAATAACTATTCTTACAATCCTTAAAGCCATTCCGTATACTTATAATAGGGATTTGCAGGAAATCACTCCTCATTTATGGAATGCAGTTAAAGTAACCGAAGAGACATTATCAATAGTAACTAAAATGATGTTGTCCGTTGAATTTAAAGTGGAAAGATGCGCAGAACTTGCAGGTAAAAACTTTGCAACAGCAACTGATCTTGCAGACATAATGGTTCGTGAAAAGCAAATTCCATTCAGAACTGCTCATAAAATTGTTGGAAGGATTGTAAACGAAGCTACTGCAAGCAATATGGCTGAAGAAGATATCACTTCAAAATTCATCGATGATATTGCAGTTGAATTAGGCTTTGATGAGTTAAACTTGGCTGATGAGTTGATTCAAAGAGCTTTAAATCCTGCTGAAAATGTTAGGATTAGGGCGGTGCCTGGGGGTCCTGCTCCTGAAATGGTAGAAATAGCTCGCAATAACATTAAAATATTTTTAAATGATGAATTTGAAAGGCATGGAATTTAATCAAATTCCAAATTTTTTTTAACAGAAATTGATTTTAGGTATACCTAAACTTTAAATACTTAAATTTTCAAAAATAGTATTGCCAATGAATAATTGGTTGGGTATGTATTGGCTTTAATAGAATACTTATCAATATTCCTCATTGAATTAAATAAGTAATGCTCAGCTTCTATTATTGTCAATTACATTACTTAGTCATTATCTTCTTTTTTCAAAGATTCCAAATAATTTTCATGGATTTCATCAGATAAGTCTTGGTTTCCTTCGATAATCGGTCCGGTATAGTCACAATCATAACAAACCCATTGGGACCAGTTTTGAGGTATAATCCATTTTACGTTTTTAGATCCGCATCGAGGACACATTTTAAACATCATATTACTATATCTTATAAAAACTCCATATTAAATCTAATGCCTCACCAGGTTCAAGTGCGCCTGAACGGGTTTCCCTTAAAATTCTTTGTATTGAAAATTTCTTCAGGTATGGAAATTTTCTGTGAACTTCATATAGCAATGGACAGCCAAACCCTTTAAATTCTTTCAAATTATATGTTCTGATTAAGGATTTTATCTCTTGTTTGCCGACACTTAAACTTGCGGGTAGGTTTAAACGATATAATTCATCATCCTGCATATTTATGCATTGAGTGCCGGTTGCAAGCATATCACCAAAGACAATTATGGGGATTTCGTTATTTTTTGCATATTCCTTCACAAGTTCGGATGTGTTTTTTGAACATCTCCCGCAAGGGTGAAACTTGCCTGTAAATGATTCCTGAATTATGTCCGAATAGTCGGCAGTGATGTATTCATGATGAATGTCTAAAGATTCAGTTATATTTCTGATATTTTCTTTAAACTGCTTTGGCAGGATTATAGTTCCCGGATCAACTGTAACTGCAGTCGGATTAAAACCTAGTTTTTTAGCCAAAATTAGTGAAAAACTACTGTCAACGCCACCAGAAAGCGCAACAACTACCTCTGTATTTTCTGATTCTTCAAATTCATGCTCTTTAAAATAAGTATCAAAGTTAAAGCTGTAGATATTAGTTAATTTATTGTCAATTGTGTATTCTAAGTTTTTCAAACCCACCAAATCCAAATCCAAATTATGCACTGTCTTTTTGGATAGTCTTAATTTATATTCCTTGTTCAAAAAGTCCCCATAACTTTCAACATGGATGCTTTCAAGGCCTAGCTTTTCCCTGAGCTTGCCAACTACCCAACCTCCTTTTCCAATAATTGCAGATTTGTCTGGTCTGTCTTCTGTGATAATCCATAGCTCATTATTCTTATAGTAAATCTCTTCAATTGAAATATTTACATCTTCATGACCTATTTCAGCTCTTATTTCATTGATTTCATCTAAAATTGATTCTTTTGTATACATTTAAATCATATCTTTTGTAATTGAAATGCTTTCTTTTGAGTATAATTCATGGTTTGCAATAATGTCTGCAGCAATTTTTTTAACGGATTCAATTGTGGAAATGTATCCTTTAGGGGTTTC
>CAJGDA010000050.1 GCA_904501935.1 uncultured Methanobrevibacter sp.
CTTGATTATTACTCCATCTTGACTTTCACCAGTGAAAGTTAATTGTTTTGTACCGATATCAATTTTTGAAGTTTCGGTATATTCTCCGTTCTTGATGAAGATTGTTTCCCCACCGCTAGCGGCGCTAACAGCAGCAGAAATGCTTGTATAATCTCCACCCCCATTCACATCGACAATTAATGTGTCTCCACTTGCACTTAACTCTTCAGCAGGAGCATCAGCTACGACCACATCATCGACAGCGTCCGTTCCCAGTGTTTCGTTAAGTGATTCGTCTGCACTAACAGCATTAACGCAAACTAAAAGCATTAACACCAATAATGCGCAAATAAAAATATTCTTATTTATCTTCATTTGACCACTCAATAAAATTGTTTATAAAGTTAGAATTAAAATATAACAAAATAACTTTACACGAATTATTTTATATTAAAAATTATATTTAAATATTTTTGAAAAATTATAAAATATAGTTGAAACAATTTTATTGTACTAAACTAATAAAAATTCAGTTTAAATTGAGGATAAAAGCAACAGGAATTAATTTTAAAAAAAAGAAAATTTTAGGCTTAGAAAAGCCTAACTATGAATAATTAATATTGTCGAAAAGCTACTATTTGTATAATAAATTTATAGATATTGATAATGATGAGGATGCAGTCAACATACATTCACAAAAGAAGTTCCCCTATTATGCATAATCCAACCTTCAGAAAAAGAAGAGCTACAATAATTTAATTAAATAGGACTGATAAAATTATTAATGATTATATTTTTTAAGGAGATTATAATGAGTCGTATTTCAATATTAGATAGGGACAGATGTCAACCAAAAAAATGTGATTATGTCTGCATCAATTACTGTCCGGGTGTTAGAATGGACGAAGATACCATAGTAGTTGATGAAGATACTAAAAAGCCGTTGATATCAGAAGAATTATGTGAAGGATGCGGTATCTGTACAAACCGCTGCCCGTTTGATGCTGTTACTATTATTAACTTGCCAGAAGCCGTTGGTGAGCCGATTCACAGATTTGGTCAAAACCAATTTGAACTGTTTGGCCTTCCAAGCCTGGAAGAAGGAACCGTATTAGGTCTTTTAGGTCAGAACGGTATTGGTAAATCTACAATAATGAACATTTTAGCTGGAAATTTGATACCTAACTTCGGAGACTTTGAAAATCCCCCTGAAAACTGGGACGGAGTTATTGAATTCTATAAAGGTTCAGCACTTCAGAAATATTTCAAAGATTTATCTGAAGGCAAAGTAAAAACCATAATGAAACCACAAATGGTTGACAAGCTTCCAAAAGTTGTCAAGGGCAAAGTTAAGGACTTGCTCAACAACGTTAATGAAAGAGATAAGCTTGACTATGTTACAAAGGAACTGCAGCTTGAAAATGTTTTGGACAGAAACATGGAAAACCTGAGTGGCGGAGAGCTTCAAAGGGTTGCAATAGCTGCAACAGTCCTGAGGGAAGGTGATTTTTACTACTTCGACGAACCCACTTCATGGCTTGACGTATCCCAAAGATTGAATGCCGTTAAGGTAATCAGATCCCTAGCCGAAGAGGGAAAAAGCGTTCTTGTAATCGAGCACGACCTCGCTACTTTAGATGCATTGTCCGATAATGTTCACATATTATACGGTACTCCAGGAGGATACGGTGTCGTATCCGGAAGGAAAGGCGTTCGCATAGGCATCAACGCTTATATCAAAGGATTTTTAGCTGAAGAAAATGTAAGAATCAGGAAAAATGCTATCGAATTTACCATAAGACCGCCAACTCCGGAAGATGAAGGAGATGCAATCGCAAGTTACACAGACATCAGCAAAGATTATGACGGCTTTGAATTATCCGCCGATGCCGGAGACATATTCTACAATGAAATTGTAACCGCATTCGGTTCAAACGGTATCGGTAAAACAACATTCGCAAAATTGTTAGCCGGCGTCGAAGAGCCAACTACTGGTGAAGTTGATGAAGAAGCTACAATCGCCTATAAGCCACAATACATCGTTACAGACTTTGAAGGAACAGTAAGCGATTTCTTATATATGAACGCACCGAGCTTTGGAAGTAAAATCTTTGAAAGCGAAATCATGATTCCATTCGGATTGAACGAAATGCTCGATAAGCCCGTTAAAGGATTGAGTGGAGGGGAGCTTCAAAGGTTGGCCATTGCCGCAACACTTGCAAAAGATGCCGAAATCTACCTTTTTGACGAACCGACAGCATTCTTGGATGTTGAGCAAAGGTTGATTGCAGCACGCGTTATCCGTAAAATGATTGAAAGTAAGAATGTGTCTTCACTTATCGTAGACCATGATATCGTATTTATCGACTATATTTCAGACAGGGCAATGGTGTTTAACGGCACTCCCGGCTTGAACGGTCACGCATCAAAGCCGACTGACCTTAGAAATGCAATGAATGAGTTTTTAGGCAATCTGAACATTACATTCAGAAGGGATAAGGAAACAAAAAGGCCAAGAGTCAACAAGCTCGACAGTTACAAAGATCGTGAACAAAAAGAAAAAGGAGAATACTATTATCTATCCGATTAAATATTCTCTTTTTAATACTATTTTTTTTAAAATTCATAACAACGAAAAGTAATACGATAATACTTATTTTTAAGAACTGTAATCAGTCTATTTTAGATTTTAAAAAGTTTATATACTTTAAAGTATAAAACAATACTAAAAAAATAATTTATGTGATTAAAATGAGTTGTTATAAATACTGGGGAAAAATTGAAGAGATAGCTGACAAACTTTCAAGCTATGGTGATCTGGACAAATATGGTGATTCCGCCCTAGATGATGTGGATATTAATGAAATCATCGATATATTGGATGATGTCGAAATCATAGCTCACGATAGGGAAATTGATTTTGACTCTGCAAAGCACATCCTCGATGACGAAAAAATGAATAAAGCGCTAAAATTAATCCGTAAATTCTATGTATATGTTGGAGTAAGACTTGAAACTGAAAATGCCCTAAAAATATTGGAATCAGATGACCCTAAAGAAACTTTCAATTCATTCCAGTTCTATGAAAGGTATACTGGATTAATAAACAACGAACGTCAATTAGCTAAATTCAATGAAGATAAAACCTTCGTATTTATAGGCAGCGGCCCTCTCCCAATAACATTGATTATGTTTAACCTAGTATTTGGATGCAAATGTATTGGAATAGAAATACAGGAGGAAGTTGCCGAGCTATCAAGAAAAGTATTGAAAAAGTTAGGTCTTGACGAGGACATTACAATCATTGTTGGCGATGAAAACTCAATAGCTAATCTTGACTATGATATCCTAATGGTAGCCGCCCTTGCCGAACCAAAAGACAGAGTATTTGCAAATATTTGGGAAGCCGTAGATGAAAACATACCGGTTTTATACAGAACATATACCGGTATGAGAGCTATCCTATATGCGCCTGTCCTTGAAAAAGATACAAGAGGTTTCCACAAAGAGGTTATGCTGTTGCCGACCGGAAAAACCAATAACACTTCAGTTTTAATTAGAAAAATAGTCTAAAATAAAAAAAGGAGTTATTAAAGTTGAGGAGAAAACTTTAATAACATTACCAAGAGAGACCAAATAATCTCATATCCCTTTGAGTAAGTTTTTATAGTTTGAGGAGGAGGGAAAGGGTTATGATTTAACTTAATACACATTTGATTATCTTTCTAACATCAGTAATTTTATACTAATCTTAGAAAGGCAATCAAAAGATAGAGAGTAAATAGCTATTGACAGCTATTTACAAATCGAGTTTTAGTCTAATTTCTAAATTGAGTTGACAATTATCATAATATTTATGATAATCTATAATATACTAACTAGTAATAAGCATATAAATGTTATTAAAGTATTACTCTTTAAATTAAGCTTTAAATAAACAAATAATAAATAAACAATGAGTATAAGCAAAATACAACGTTGATATAGGCAAATAGTCTAAATATTGAATCCTATGCCTGTTTTTAAGAAAAGATAATAATTTAGAAAATGATTAAAATTAAGTTTAATTAAAAAATAATCATCAAATCATAGTTAAATTAACAAAAGAGGAATCAATAATCCGAAACATTAGAAATATTGAACAAAATTTGTTTAATCACCATAAAAACTAAAATAATTAAAAGCAAAAATAAGTATTACTATTTGTAAAAATAATACTATTTATAATAATAATTTTTTATAAAAAAGTATTAAAATAAATTTAAAAAAAATAGCTATTAAAGAATTGAGGAGAAAAGATTGCTTTAATAGCTATTGTAGACAGTGAAAGAAACCCATATAAAACATATATAAATCTCTTTTTTATTTATTAATTATCTCAAATTGATGGAGAAAAACGTAATATCAAGAGATTAGGACAATCAATATTACAGGGCCAATGATGTTTTTTATCAATATAAAGATAATTAATCCGAAAAATAATCAAAATATTCGCTATTTTAACTATTTTTCTAACATTAGTGATTAACACACTAATCTTAGAAAGGCAATTAAATAACTTGAATGTAAATAGCTAAATAATAGCTATTTACAATCAGGATATGGTTGACTATTTTTTTACTCTATTTTAATTCTAATGGACCCAATTTTGAGAGAGTCTTATGAAACTCCTCCATTGTTTTTTGGAATTTTTCACCTTCGGATGCAGAGATCCATTCATGACGGAATCTGTCTTTTTCTATTCCAAATTCTTCGATAATGTCTTGAACAATTTTTGCTCTTCTGGACCATTTGTAGTTTCCTGCATCATAGTGACAGTCACCAATGTGGCATCCTCCTACAAATACTCCATCAGCACCTTCTTGAAATGCTTTAAAAATCATAGAAGGGTTAATTCTTCCAGAGCACATTACACGAATGATTCTTACATTAGGAGGGTATTGCATACGTGCAGTTCCTGCTGTATCCGCTCCCCCATAACAACACCAGTTACATAATAATGCTACAATTTTTATATCATCAGACATCAAATCACCTCTATAACTCGGTTTTTTCTGGACTATATAATGGAGGTTTGATATCATCTGAAACTCCAGCTACATAACCAGTCCTTTCACAATATTTTTTCTGTAATTTATCAAAGATTAATGAAACAGGAATATCCATTGGGCAAACATCGTCGCATTGGCCACAGTCGCAACAGCTGAAGCTCATGTGAGAGAGTCTTACTCCTTGGAATGCAATTGGGCTTGGAGGAATATTGTTTTCATCTTTAAAGTAAGATTTGTTCAATTCGCAGTTTTTATAACACCAACATATTGGGCAAATATCTCTACAAGCATAACATCCAATACATCTGTTCCAAGCATCCATGTTTCCTGCATCGCCAAATTTAGCTGCTTGAACTTTTTTGGCCATTTTAATCATGATGCCTTCAACTTTCAATCTTGCTTCGATTGCCTGTTCGGACGGGTTTTTAGTTTCAATCAAACCAGCGCTTTTTGCCCCAGATATTAGTTCTTGGCCTTTTTCATCGTTGATTTCTATGAATGTCCATCCATCTTCAGATCCCCAGTTACCACATGCGATATTTGCTTTTCTTGGGATTTTTACATCACATCTTTGGCAATTGGTACGTCTTCCGAATCCTTCATGTTCTAATTCGTGGATTTTAACTCCTTTTTCTGTGCCGTCTGCAAGTTCGATAATGAATTGTCCTTTGTCGATTTCTTCGCTTACTACATCATCAGGATTGACATCATAGAACAGTTCAATCATTTTACGACCTGTTACCGGAGAGACTGTTCCTCCACAGTTTAAACCTATTGTATAGATGTTATCCGGGTCGATTTTGTGTCTTTTAATCAATTCATCGACAGATCTTATATCACATGGTTTAACAGTGAAAGCCACTTTTTTATCAATGAAATATTTTTGAATGATGTCACCTATCATTGTAGGAGCACAGTGATAGGAACCTGCTGTTGAAATTAAGTCTTCAGAGTCTGTTATTAAAGTTGGAATGCCATCATATATGTCGTCTCCTGGGCGTAATGCTATAACCCCATCAACAATTCCTTCATCCAATAAATATTTGAATATGCTTGTTACAGCACCACCGCATTCACCGGCTTCATGAATTGCACTATCTTTAGATTTAGCTAAAACATAACTCATAAAAATCACTCCAATTCTCCATTTATTTTTTCAATGACATCAACAACACTCATGTTATCAGATTCGAAGGCTGCCTTAAATTCTTGTGTTAAACCTTCAGCATTAGTAAATGACCCATCATATTCTAACCATGATTTAACTGGGATTACAAAACTGGCGAGTTCAGTTGTATCATTCTTTGATGGGGAGAATGCAATAATCTGTGAGATAGATTTAAAATCAAAATTAATATCATTTACAACATCATCATTGAAAACTAGTAAAACATCAGTATTTTTTAATAATTCTAATACATCCTCTTTTGATGCGGCTTCTACTAAACTTAAAGCTCCTTTTGAATTAGATTTGCTGTAAACAGGCAATATCTTAGAACCTGCACTTTCAATTAAGTCTAAATCTTCAAAAGAGTCAACTTTGTTAAATACAATTATAGAATCTTCATTAATGTCATTAGCATCTAAAAATTCTTTAACACTGACAGAAGTAAATTCATCAGCTATATTCGCAGTCGGTGAATTTTCCAAGTCATCATTGACAAATACTTTTGCACCATTTTCCTTAGCCCTAACAATACGTCTTCCTATTAATGGGTTTTCGTATAAAATATTTCCAATTACAAAAAGAGTTGATGCGTTTTCAACCTCGTCATATGAGGCTACAGAATCGAAATTTCTTAAATCATTATCATAAGCCAGGATATTAAAACCTTTAGATTCACATAAAGATTTAATCGCTTCTAAATCTTCATTAGAACAGCTTCCGGAAAAAATTACTGTGACTTTTTCATTACTACAAGATTTTAATTTTCCAATAGCATCATCTAATACTTTTGAATCAAATGCAAGTTTTTCTTCGAAAATATCAATAGAAGACCTTCCATTTGAACAATTTTTACCCTCATTTATAGGATGTCTTTTATATGGAAATGTTCCCACAATTTCTTCACTATCTAAAATCACATTTATGCCACAACCCACACTGCAAGAGGGGCATAATGTGTGTTTAATTTCAAACATAATACATCACCAAATTTTTAAAAAGCAGTATCCAAATTTACTGTAGAACTGATATCCTCTTTAAATAACTCATAACTTGATTGCCTGGTTAATGAAATCATATTCATTAGCATAGCACATGCATGATGGAAAATTATTTGAGAACAGTCTTGTTGGATAAATTCTTCAAAACCTTCTAATCTCATTACTCCTTCAAGTTTAAAATTTAAATTTAGATATTCTGCAGATTTTAAAATAATATCATATTTTACATTCTTTTGATCAATGTGAGTATATTCAATTGACCAATCCACATCTAAATTTAAATTTGCATTCCTAGGATTGTAATTTTCTCTAATCATGGCTATTTTTTCCACAGTAATTTCCATACTACTTTCTCCAATTTATTATTAAAATTAACAAAATTAATTAAAATAATCTATACATTAATGACTAGTAATAACCATATAAATGTTATTAAAGTATTACTCACTAAATTTAAAGTATTTTATCAAATTAAGCAAATATAACCATTTAAAAAGTTAATCAATAATAATTATAAGAATAATGTTAAAAACAAGAATAGAAACTTCTTTTTGAAGAATCATTAATAATTGCGAAAATTCATTAAATTAGTTTAAAAGATAAAATATGATTATAACATCATAATTCAGATATATAAAGATAATTTAGTAACTTATTTATAAAAAAAACTAATAAAATTAGGTTAAAAAAATAAAATAGTGTTAAAAATATAAAAATAAAAAAAGTAATACTTTTTATAAAAATAATACTACTTTAAAGCATATAAAATTATATAAAATTATTACTCATATTATAGTTAATGCATTAGGAACTTTCTTCAAAATATTTTCTTTAACAGGAATCATTGTTGAAGAAGCGATTGAAAAGTTTGCAGCATTAGCTGCAATTTTATCATCTTTTTCAGCAATTATAGTTGCATTTAAAGCATTTTGCAAGTTATCAACAGTATTTCTCAATACCCAATCATCAACATCAGAAATGATAATCTCATCAACATATTTGTCAAGTTCATTAGCAATTACCCATGAAATAAACCTTCCACCGTGCAGTGAAATAGTTTTTCCATCAGCTAAAGCAACAATATCTCCCAATGTATGTTTTAATTCTATCTTTTCATACATTCTGGAATTGACTAAAGTTGCCCAATGCGCATCACCAACATGATAATCTCCGATTTTTCTTGGATATACATAATCGGGCCCTGCGATTTTAACGGCTGTAGCTAATGACAACAAATCAGGTCTTTGAACTGGAAGGCCCCTATTTGGGAATTCCTCATTGATAATCTGAATGATTCGTGGAAGTCCAAATTTTCCCCTTCGGGCAGTTCCAGGTTCAAATCCACACATATATCCATGATGGTTTTTTGGAAAACCGGTGATTACCATATTTAAACCTGATCTTAAACCAGCTCTTACTTCGTGCTCATAAGCCCCATTGGTTGCAACTACTTTTCCAGGGGACAATATTCTTGCAGCAGCGATTGTTTTTGCAAAAGCCTCAGAGGCATTTTCACATCTATTAAAAGGACCTCCTTCAACTACAATTACATCAGCACCAATTTCAATAGATTTCTCAAAACCAGTGATTACTTCATCATAACCATCGCCAACAAACATGATGGATTCTAAACCCCTGCCATATTTCTTGGCCAGTTCTGCAATATCCTCAGCTTCCCTTAACGGTGCTGCGTGACCATCTCCTGTTTGTTCACAAGTGACATTTACTGCAACGGATGATGATAATTTAACCCATTCTTCCTTATCCTCTTTTTCGGCGAGTTCCTTATCTATTAATCTTTCATGAATCCTACCGCGAGGACATTCTGTAAATGCAGGCCCTTTATTATAACATTCACCACCGCATCCGCTGATATTTTTTGGAAGTCTCATTGCACCATTCTCTCCGAAGTGATCCAAATCAAGAGGAACATCCACAATTTCATGAACTTTCTTCATCACTTCCACACCGCGCATACCAAACTTCTCGGCTATGTCTGAAAAAGCATACGCACAAATGTGAATTGGTGCTCCAATCATATCTGCCAATCTACAATTACCCAACAAATCCATTAGTTCCAAATCGGATGCACATGTTCCTACAACAACTTCAGTTAAATCACATCCTAATGGAAATCTCTTGAATTGCATTCCTAATTTCATTGTTTCTTCTAAAGAGAGTTGTGAAATTGCATCAACTACAGAAGTTATATCCTTATCCATTTTTGATATTTCAATTGCAGCATCATCATCATAAACAGCACTTTTTATTAAATCATACATGAAAATTTACTCCAAAATATTTTAACTAATATACTTTTCAGTGCCCCCTTTAATAAATAAGTTTCGATTTAAGCAAATTTTTAAAAATGATTTATATTAATTATATAATAAAATAAAAAGTATTACAAAACGGTAATATAACAAAAAAATAGTAATAACAGTATTACTAAAAATAAAAGAATATAACAAAAAATAATACTAAATAAAGGTCAATGTAAAGATTTAAATAGTACTACTTTTTAAATAAAATATATTACTGCATGGAATAAAAAACCATAATTTAGTAATAAAAAAGGCAATAATAAATCAAAATCCATGTGGTAAGACTTTTTTAAATAGGTTACCTATTAGAAAAAGTTCAAATTAAAATATATATGTTTTAAGGAGATAAAAAAATGAAAGTAGCAATTTTAGGTGCAGGATGTTACAGAACACATGCTGCTAGTGGAATTACCAACTTCTCAAGAGCTTGTGAAGTTGCAGAAGCAACCGGAAAGGAAAACATATCCATGACCCACTCAACCATTGAAATGGGTGCAGAATTATTAGAATTAGCCGGTGTAGACGAAGTAGTAGTATCCGACCCAATATTTGACGGAGAATTCACAGTAGTAGATGACTTCGACTACGCAGAAGTAATCGCAGCTCACAAAGCAGGAACCCCAGAAGATGTAATGCCA
>CAJGDA010000051.1 GCA_904501935.1 uncultured Methanobrevibacter sp.
AAAGTAGATATAGTTATTGTTTGAAATAAAAGCAATTTTATGAAGTCAAAGCAATATTACATGTTAAGCAACGCTTTTAAAAAATTTAATTTCACTGGTGAATCGATAAGGTTGCGAACTATATCATACGTTTTATACGAACATTTCGTATTTTTTTTTCAAAATAATTGCCTAATTAATTAAATTTTATTGGTAATGTTTACAGTATATACTATGTTTCCAATAGTATTCTCTTTTTTTATGAAATTTCTTTTGTAAAAATTGTTCTACTTCTGTAAAATTACTTTAACTTTATAATATTGCTTTTATTTAAAACAAAAAGCTTATAAAATTTGTAATTTAAGATAATATTAAATTAAATTTTTTAAAATATAAAATAAAGGTTTAAAAATGAGAGATTATTCTATTGAAGAGGCAATTGAAATAATTAATTCATGTGATGAATCGTTCATGCCTGATACTAAACATTTTGATGTTAGGAATATTCAACGAATTGGAGATTTTGGCTTAATCTTTGAAACGTTCTTGCACAATCCATTAATGGGGATTATCAAACAAGATTACAATAAATTTAGATTATATTTTGAACACAATCAGAGACCTACAAAAGATATATCATTAGTGATCGGTATAAATGATAATAAAGATGTGAAATTTGTAACTGTTATGGAAACTTATAGAAATCAAAGGGTGAGAAAATGAATAACAAAGTAGTATATGATTATGACCGTCAAGGGGACTCATTATTCATATATTGTGTTGATGATTATGAATATGAAGTTTCACTTGAATTGGACAATGATGTGATTCTGGATATTGATAAAGATGGTAAACCTGTGGCATTTGAATTTTTAAATGCATCTAAAATATTCAATTTGGATAAAAGTCATTTTAATAATTTAACTAAAATTACTATTCAATCAATCATCACTAAAGAATCTATAAATTTAAAAGTCCAATTAGCAGTTCCGATTCATAATAAAACACAAACTTTTGGAATGAATAGAATCACAACTAATTTAAATGGTATTCCTGCTATTGAATCTGAACTGGTTACAGCATAACATTATTCATTACATCTTAACAAAATGATTTTTATAATTATTTAGAAAATAAATTCTGTATCAGAGTTTCAGTGCTTAAAATCGTTAAGTATCGGAACTTTTTTATAAGTTTTATACGAACAGTTTCAAAAGTAGAAAATAACCATCTAAAATTTATTCAGTTCTTCCCGTTAGCTATTAAAGTTAATAATGCTATTGGAGAGATTTTAATAATTGGTGGTTTTGATAATTAATGAATATTGAGTATCTAATCGATTTCTGATATAGTGAAATTGCTGTGAGTTAATTAAAATCATAGCAAAATACAAAAATAAATACAATGACGGATTTCTTAAAGCCTTCCCAAACCCGTCTTTTCATATTATTTTTAAAGTGAGGATATTCATCCCCACCCAAGGGCATACCATGAACATATGACCCCTATCCTGCGATAAGCAGAAATATATTTATTACTTTCAAAACAGTATCAGATAAACTATTTTTGTTAATTAAACAAGCAATACTTACTAAACTCCTAATTATTAGGAGTCCAATCTTATAGTTTAAAGCAAGCCTATAGATACTAGAATAGTATTTTATTGGATATTGATTAATCCCTAACTTTCAAAGCCCATCAAATTGAACTTGTCCAATACAAGAACGATTATTATTGGAATAAGCATAATAACAAGATTCATTATAAAAGCAATTGGGTCAAGTCCGGCTCCCCCAACTCCTTGTTGGATGCCTAATCCTATTGCAAGGAATGAAAAAATGTTATTGACGGCATGCATTGCTGATGAGACTTCCAAACCTTGAGCGTACCATGTTATCAAACCGTATACTATTCCGGTACAAAGCACGCTTAACAATGAGAAGAAGTGGTAAGGATGCATCACGGCAAATATTGCTGCCTGAAGGATAATTGCTATAATAGGTATTTTAAACCATGAACCGAAGGTTTGCATCAATAGCCCACGGCATAGGTATTCTTCTGCAAAGCCTTGGAATATAGGCAGAATCAAACACAATAAGAATAGGAGTATAGGGAGATTATTTGAAATCTTCGCTCCTGAAGCTGAAATATTAATAAACATGATTATTGCATAAACAATCAATGCAATGACAAATACCTTAACGTAAATGCCCCAATTCCATTTCCTGACCGGAGCCACCTGTGTGGAAAATGGAATTTTATATAGCAGTTTAGTACCGATATAAATGCCCGGAATCATTGCTATGACGGTGATTGCCGTAATAATAAGTCCCATTATGTTGCTTGATCTAGGATCTACTCTTAAAATAGATAATGCGACAAAAGATATTGCTAAAGAAACTATTGCGGCTATAATTAATATTAATATTGGTTTATACCATGCATAAGTTTCTAGATTTGTTGGAAAGGTTGTAAATTCCTTGCCCTCACTTTTTTTGAATAATTTTGAAATTTCCATATGTTAAACCTCTTTTTCATTAGTCAAAATGCAATATAGTTGTTAAATTTCACTTAATTTAAATTCTTTAATTCAAATTTATATAAACATTACTATTTTAGCCAAGCGGCTATGTAAACATATTTTACCTTGTTTTCAGATATAATAATAGGAATCTGACATTCATCACAAGCAGCATTCTCCGTATCTTTTTAAAACCCTTAAACATTTTCATTGATTTCAGTTCTCGAGTCGATGCCATAAGTATATGAACTATTTTATTCTGTCTTACACGATTATTCGTTATAGCAGTGAGTTTTTCAAGCAGGCATGGTTATTAAAGTAAGTGGCATTCGTGCCACATTAACTTTTTATTTAGTAAAATTAAATTTTCAACTGGTGATAATTCATGCCTGTTATAAGTTTTGATATAGGAGAATTAACAAAAGAGCAAAAAGAAATTTTAGCAAAAGAATTCAGCGAATCCGCTTCAAGAGTCACAGGTCTTCCAATAGAAATGATATATGTGCTGTTCAATGAAAGGAAATTTGACAATGTTGGAGTCGGCGGTGTTCTTCTAAGCAATCAGGAATGAAAATGGATTTTTAAAAATCTACTTTTTCATTTCAACTCCAAAATTTCCTTATACATTTCTTTCAATTCTTTTTTTTCATATTCCGAATAGTGTTCATTGTCAACATCAGTTTCAAGAGCAAACAGTAACAGTTCATAGAATACCTTATTCAGCGATCTTCCCTTTGAAGTTAGGAAATACTGGGTATTTTTTGAATCAGTTTCTTCGTTTGCCTTGTAGATAAGACCATTATCCTGCATTGTCTTAAGGCATCTTGACAGTGCTTTGTTGTCCAAGGAAGGTCTGTTAACTTTAAATTCATTGAAATGACTTTTTCCTAAAAACAGATCTCTTAAAACATGAAGTGTCCACTTGTTGCTCATGAATTTGAGAGTGTCTTCCAAGGGGTTTCGTTCATATTTTTTTTCATAATATGCAAGTTTTTTGGGATTTAAAGTCATGTTTATTCTTATATCTGTTTTTATATTAAGTTTTTTAGATGTCATTGATGCCACTTTATCTTTAAATACTCTATTTTTAAAATATTTTATTAGAAAATTTTAATTGGTGCGATAATATGGATGATAAAGAGATAGCTATGACTAAATTCTTGGCGATACTGTTTGCTGTATGTTCAGGTCTTGCAATAGGTAACCTGTACTGGGCCCAGCCTTTGCTTGTCCAGATAATGGATGGTTTCGGTCTTCCTGCAGCAAATGGCGGACTGTTGGTTACTGCAACCCAAATAGGGTATGCGATGGGCATTCTATTTATTTTACCTTTGGGTGATTTTGTTCGTCGAAAACGCATGATATCCATCGTAATGGGCTTGTCCGTATTGGCTTTGGTCTCCTGTGCAATATCACCTTCATTTATCATATTGTCATTGTCACTCTTCAGTATGGGGATTGTAACAATTTCCGGTCAAATCATATTGCCCCTTGCAGGTGATTTAAGCCGTGAAGATGAACGTGGACACATTGTTGGAATCGTATCATCTGGAATAACAACAGGTATTCTCTTTTCAAGGTTTGCAAGTGGTATTATTGCGGGATTTTGGGGATGGAGATCAGTTTATGTTATCGCAGCCGTTTTGAATCTTGTCATGGTTTTGGTGATGATTTATGTATTGCCGGAAATTCCTGCAAAGAACAAGTTCAAATCATATGGAAAACTTTTGACAAGTGTTTTCACAACTTTTAAAAAGCATAAGACCTTGCCAAACATATTGCTGCATTCAGGTCTTATATTCGGTTTGGTTTTCAACATCTTCTGGACTTCATTAACATTTCTGTTGTCCGCAGAGCCATTTAACTATAACACATTCCAAATTGGGCTTGTAAGTCTGGCAGGTCTTACAGCTGCGGTATTTGGTGTTGGAATTGGAAAATTGCAGGACAAGGGCTTGAGCATACCTGCTCTTGGTGCTTTCATCGTTGTTTGCCTTATTAGTATGCTATGCGGATTTGCATTTAGTGATTCAATAGTTGCCATTGTGGTTGTTGCTGCTGTACTTTCAGTTGCAGTTCAGGGAATAAGCGTTTTGACCCAGACAAGGTTGTTTAACCTATCGCAGGATGAACGCAGCAGATTGAATACTGTTTTTGTTGTGAATAACTTTACTTTTGGGGCTGTTGGAAGTGCTCTTGCATCTATTCTATGGGCATTGGGAGGATGGTCATATGTAATGATTGCAGCAAGTGTGGTTTCTGTTGCGGCATTGATTGTCTGGTTGTTTTCAAGAAACAACTTTAAATATGCAGATGAAGCATTGAAAAATTAGATTTTTTGTTATAATGCCTAGAATATTTTAAATCAGTCATTTAATTGTAATTACAATATTGTTCAAACCCAATATTGTGAATAATCGGGATTTTAAATTTTTTCTATTGTAGACTTTTTTCATCAAATCTTTTCTTTATTCTTTGTATTCTTTGTTTGGATTAGATAATTGGACATTATAATTCGTTTTTAAAAAAATCTATTGTATAATTTTTTTACATTTTTCATAAAATTATACTCTCTAATTCACCTTTATTCTACTTGACAATGGATTTTATTAGATTTTTTAAGTTAATTATTTATATATGGTCTTATATATTACAATTATGTAAATTAGGGGGTTGTGTATGAATAATAAGACATTATTTGCATTATTTTTAGTTTTAATAGTATTTTTTTCAGTCGGTTCTATTTCTGCAGAAGACATGAATGAGGACTTGACTGTTGCAAATTCATATGGTTTAGTTGAAAGTGATGATTTATCAGTTTCTGAAGATGATGTGAATATATTAAGTGATCAAAATGAAGGTCATTCATTCAGTGATTTAAATAATCTAATTTATTCTGGAAGCGGTGAAATAAATTTAACTGCTGATTATACATTTGATGAAGAAACTGATGATAATTTTATCAATGGAATTTTTATTAATGATGGCGTTATCATTAATGGTAATGGCCATATCATTGATGCTAAAAATAAAAGTAGAATATTTTATGTTAATCAATCTATTAATAACGCCTTCAACAACCTTGTCCTTAAAAATGCAAATGATTGTGCCATTATTCTTAGGGGTGGTCTAAATACAACTAATGTGGAATTCATCAATTGTAGTTCTGATTATGGTGGAGCAGTATACATGTATGGTTCCAGTTATATAAGTAATAATGACAGGTTTGTGGATTGTTATGCTTCCAATTCTGGTTCAGCCATCTGGGGGACAGATTCTTATATAGAAATTACTAATGGAACGTTTGAAAGTGCAAAGGATGTAATGTGGAGTTTAATTCACGTGACTAAAAATGCAGAGTTGAATGTTATAAATTCTACTTTTGAAAATACCCGTTCCAAGTATGCAACGGCGATTTATTGTGAGGATGTAAGTGGTGTTATTATCAAATCCAAATTCCTTAATTTATATGCAAATCATACCGCAGGGGCGATTGGATTTAAACTGTCCAATAATATTACTATAATGGATTGTGAATTTATAAATGTTTCATCCGCTAAAAACGGTGGAGCAATTTTCACTGATTTTAAAGACGAAAATGGGACTATTCTCATAAATAATACTTTGTTTGAAAATTGTTTATCTGAATTTGGTGGAGCTTATCTTCAATTGGGCGGTGAAGTGTTAATTAATGCTACCAATTTCACAAATAACTTTGCAGAGTATAATGGGGGAGCGCTTTACTTTTCATATGCCACTTCACTAATTGATAACTCTACATTTAATGGTAATAAAGTTAATACAACATACGAAGATTATCCAACTTATGGTGGTGCAATATTCGCTGATTTAGGAACTATATCTGTCGCTAATTCTAAATTTGACAATAATTCCGCTATAAACGGCAGTGCCATATATCTTTATGATGAAAGTTATTCTCTTTCTGATTTAGAGTTTAACGGGAATGGCAATAATGCCGTTTGCACATTTTTCGACGATGACCTATCATTAACATTTAATCTACATGGAACTGACACAATATCCAGAGATGATTTTGATAATAAATATTATCCTAGTGTTGTCGAAGGTAGTGGAATGGTATTGCAGCTTCTCAATAACACTCCAATCATTGCAGAGCTTCCGGCCAGGTATGATTTAAGGGAGGAAAGGTTAATCACACCTGTTAAAAATCAAGGCTTTATGGGCGCTTGCTGGGCATTTGGAGTGTATGGATCTTTAGAATCAGTATTATTGAAAGCGATGAATTACTCTTCAGATTTTTCAGAAAATAATATGCAAAATTCAATGTTAGTATATTCACCTTATGCTTTTAAAACATTTTATGACGAAATACCTTCTGAAGGAGGATTTAATTCAATGGCAATTGCATATCTCACAAGTTGGTTAGGTGCATTTCCACAGGATTATGACAGCTATGATGAGCTTGGAAAAATTTCACCATTACTAACTACCGATGAAGATGTACATATTCAGGATGTAATTCTCATGAGATTTGAACCTGGAAAAAGTGATAAAATTAATAATCTTAAAGAGATGATTTACAAACACGGTGCAGTATGTGCTTATTTACTTTCCAAATCCAGTGCTAGTGATACCGGACCAGCAGAATATTTCAATGAGAATACCTCTTCACAATATATTCCAGTTTGTCCAGATGAACTTAATCATGCGGTCACTATAGTAGGATGGGATGATAACTTCTCTAAAGATAACTTTTTGATTACACCTCCTGCTGACGGAGCATGGATTGTTAAAAATAGTTGGGGGGATGATTGGGGTGATAAAGGATATTTCTATCTTTCATATTACGACCAAACATTAGGAGGGAATGTAAGTAAAATTTATAATCATTTTTGTATTCCTATAATTGAAAATACAGTTTCATATACCAAGAATTACCAATATGATTTTTCAGGATTAACCTCTTTCTATTATAAGGATGATATAGTTTATGCAAATGAATATGAGTCTATTGGGGATGATTTGATAGCTGCTGTTGGTACTTACTTTGATAAAGAAGGCGTTGAATACCAGATTATTATTGATGTGAATGAGGAGAACATTTATAATCAGACTGGAATTTCTCCATTTTACGGATATCATACAATCAAATTGGATAATTATGTTTCAATTAAAGAGGGCGATAAATTTTCAGTTGCAATAATTTCTAATGCCGTACCTCTTTGTGAGGAGAGTAGAGTTCATTATGAAAATAAATCTTCATTTTCAATCTATGGGGAAGAAGTTGAAGATTTATCTGTATCCGGCACTGTTGCATGTTTAAAGGCATATACTTTGGAAGATGATTCATTCATGGTTCCGCTTGGTAATGTTTCAGACGAATATGAACCGGGTTCATTATTTGCCGTAATTGTTGTAACATCTGACGGCCATCTTGTTTGCGGAGCTCCTGTCGAATTCACAATTGGCAATGTGACATATAAGGTCTTGACTGATGAGGAGGGTGTTGCAGTTTTCGAAATACCTATGTTAAATCCTGGAAACTACACATTGACTGTAGCCTATAATAATCAAACAATTAATGTCATTGTTGTTGCTAGTGAAATCAGCGAAAACGATACTGAAGAACAACAATCAGATGAGGTTGTAGATTCAAATGTCACATTACATCCTACCGGAAATCCAATTGTAATGGCAATCTTGGCAGTCATGTCAATTGTCCTCATTGGAAAACGTTCATGTAAAAAATAAAAAAATTTAAAAAGGAGTTTGATTGAAAACAAGAGCAGCATATGGCTCTTGATATAATTTTCAGGTGGGTTCGTTCAGTTTTCAAATTCCTTTCTTTTAGCTATTTTTAATTTACTGACTTTTATCATTATACATATAACGATTTTTGCAGTCATTGTATGATAAAAAAAGTTAACATTAACTATAGAAATCGATGAGTATCGAACTTTTTTTATATGTTTGGCACGAACACTTTATGGGGGGTTGTTGGAAAATTTTATCAATGCCATTTAGGCAATGCTAAAAAGATAGCTATGTTTTCAAGTAAATACTCTCTTAAACATATTATTTTTAATAATGGCTATTAATTATCATTTAATTTTTTATTTTAAGATGCAAGTGAGTACTTACACTCGAAAAACTATTTATATGTCCTTGTTTAAAGTATTAAGTAGGTGTGATGTCTTCTACAAAAATTTAAAGTAGAAAACATCAAGACTAAAAATGATGATTGATGTGATAATATGATTGACAAGTGGACAAGAGATCTTACTCAATAAGATTTGGTACTATGATGTTGAACTTAAAACGATTTGGATGTTGAATTGTGATTTTGGAAAAAGCTATTTGGTTATTTTAAATCATATGGATATTATTAAGTAATTAGGATATATTTGTAAATTAACTTATGGGAGGTGAAAATATGGAATGGTGGGAAGAACTTGAATATTGCTTTTCTTATGGTTTCTATTAATTTAGTTTAATTATATCCGGGGTGTGATATTGAACTATAATATTTGCAGAAAAAAATATTCTTAAGGGCGTGAAAATGCGCAAATCAAGATGAATGAACGAAATATAAAATTAATACTGCCTGTTTAGCATTGTTTTAGCAAAAAGAGTCTAATCAGGTAGTTTTTCATTGCTATTTTTTTTAATCAATATTCTTCTCTAATGGTATTCAGGTAATTTTTCCAATAAGTCAAAAACATCCTATAATTATCTGTCTCCATTTGCAAAACTATGTTTGGCCTGACGATACAGGATTGTTAAAAATGCTGAATAGATAAATACAACAACCGAGTTTTGTAATTTTTTATGATTTTGAAATAATTTTCATAATTAAGACTAAATACTAATGTTTATATTAGGTCTATTAAAATTCTTTACAGATTCAATTTTTGTATTAATCTTCAAAATTCTTTCTTTTATTAAATCAACTTTTTTTATCATGGAAAGAAAAACTATACAATATACAATAATTTTAAATATGATTTTATTATTATCTATTAATAAGGATATGTGGAGGTGAAAATATGGATACTGCAAAAATTCTTGTAATTATTGGTTATATTCTTGCAATATTAATCCCTTTAATCGGTATAATTTATGGATTAATATTATATTTCGTTAAAGGCGATGACGAATATATTAAAAAACATGCAAAATATATCATCATTGTCGGTGTAATAATATGGGCATTTTCATTAATATTAATGGTAGTGTTTGATATATCTGCTGTTGGATTACATGTATTAGGTGCCCCATAAAATAATAATCCTCAACTTCGATAAGTTGAGGCTTTCTATTTTTTTTAAGTTAATTGTTCTATTTAATTAACAATATAATATAGTAATATTGAATTATATGCAGTTTATGATGCATATCAAAAGGTCAAAAGGTTAAAATTATATTTTTAACTATCTTCTTTTTTAACTATAAATTTCATATCCCTAAAAATAATCTAAAAGAATAAGTAAATAATAATTGAATTGTTTTATTCAATTATCATTGTTTCATTATATGTTTGTGTTTTTCCGCTGCTGTCTGTAAATTCTACTGTTATTTCGTGTTTGCCGAGGAATTTTTCGATGATTTCAAAGATTACTTTTGATAAATCATCGTCTACATCACCGTCAAATACGAGTATGCCG
>CAJGDA010000052.1 GCA_904501935.1 uncultured Methanobrevibacter sp.
AATGTTCCATTCTGGTTTTCATCATTGATATTATCTTGTAAAAACACATTGGCAACTGTCAATACCAATGAAATTACAAATATAATCAATAAAATTAAAGATATTGTTTTTTTGTTCATTTTCATCTATTTTGCATGTTCGCATTCATTTTTAAATCTGCATGAGTTGCATTTTCTGTGGTTTTTTGTTGGTATGAACGGTTTTGAACCTTCAAATAAACCATGCATTCTATCAATTGTAAATATGATTTCTTTTTCCACATCGGGAGTAAAAACTTCAATCCAAAAAAGATTGTCGGTGCCACGTTCCCTTAATGCTCCTTTAATTTTCCTTTCATCTCCGGTCATGTCCTTAAAGGCAAGACAATATGCTCTTACCTGATTCATTGTTGAGTGATAAGGTGTTCGCCCTGGTTTGTCATCGATTATTACAATTTCGTCAGGTTTCATCCAAATTTCATCAATATAACCTCTAATCCCATATTTTGGAGCTATTACAAAGCATTCTCTTGACATTGATGCATTTTCTTTAGATGATTCTAGTGCGTCTTCAAATGTTGACTGCTCGGAGTCCTGTTTAAAAATTTCTTCAAGCTGGTGGTGGATTTCGCTTCCATGTGTCATTTCTGGGGTTGCAGGTGTTTCTATGCCTTTCATGTATTCTAGATATAGCTGGTACTCACAATATCCCTGTTGGTTAAGCCAGCTAATAGGGAAATTGTTTTGTCCTTCGATTATTTGAATGCCTTTGATTGAAGGATGATTTTTTATGTCATATTCCTTTTCATATCCGATAATGTTTTTCTGTTGCATAGTTATATTTTGTTGTTTTTGATATCTAATACTTTTCATGCGCTCTTGCCATTTAATTAAATACTCTTAAGGTTAAAGTTAATAACATGCATTATGTAAACTCCAAAAGCATACTGTCTTCAAAAAATGGGATGAACCTTTACAGGGGTTGCACTCATGGCTGCATATATTGTGACTCTCGCAGCGCGATATACAATATGGGCCATGAATTTGAAGATATTGAAATTAAGGAAAACTCTTTAGAACTACTTAAAAAAGAACTCATTAAAAGACCTAAGGCAATGATTGGAACAGGAGCAATGACTGATCCCTATATTCCACTTGAAAAACGTCTGAAATATGTTAGGAGGTCTTTGGAATTAATTCATCGTTATGGTTTTGGCTTTACCTGCATTACAAAATCAGATTTGGTTTTAAGGGACTTGGATTTGCTTAAAAAAATCAATGAAAAGTCCAAGGTTGTTGTTCAAATGACATTAACTACTGCAGATGACGAGTTGTGCAAAATTTTAGAGCCGAATGTTTGCAGCACTTCTCGCCGTGTTGAGGTTTTAAAGATCTTAAATAAGAATAATATTCCGACAGTTGTGTGGCTATGCCCAATCTTGCCATATATCAATGATACGCAAGATAATCTAAATGGGATTTTGGATTATTGCATTGAAGCAAATGTTCATGGGGTTTTATGTTTTGGAATGGGTCTTACATTAAGGGATGGAAATCGCCAATATTTCTATAAAAAGTTGGATGAACACTTTCCTGGATTAAAGGACAAATATATCAAAGAATTTGGCGACAGCTATTCGATTCCTTCTCCTAATGAAAAGGAACTTATGGAGATTTTTAAAAGAAAAACGGAAGAGAACGGAATTTTGAATGATACTTATGAAATTATGGATTATTTGGCCAGTTTTCCACAAAATTCAATTCAAAGCAAATTAATTTAAATAACTTGTTTTTTAAATATTATATTAATGAATTTCAATGATTTTAACATTTCAAATGAGATAAAAAAAGCTATTGAGGATATGGGTTTTACCAATCCGACACCCATTCAAAAGATGGCAATTCCAGAAGCTTTAAAAGGTATCGACATTACAGCACAGGCTCAAACAGGTTCTGGAAAAACTGTTGCTTTTGCAATACCCGTTCTTGAAAAGATGTTTATCCCAGATAAGTCTCCCCAAGCAATTATCTTATGCCCAACAAGGGAGTTATGCATGCAGGTGGCAGATGAAATGGCTAAAGTGGGGTCAAATATAAAAAAACTTAAAGTTTTAGCGGTTTATGGAGGTCAACCTATTGGAAAACAGACAAGGGTTCTTAAAAAAGGGGTTCATGTTGTTGTTGGAACTCCAGGCAGAGTCATTGACCACATTGAAAGGGGCAATTTGGATTTGATTGGTGTTGAAAGTGTTGTTTTGGATGAAGCGGATGAGATGCTTGAAATGGGTTTTAGGGAAGATATTGAAAGAATACTGTCAGACACTCCTCATCAAAGGCAAACTTTACTGTTTTCAGCTACAATGCCAAATGAAATAAGGGATATTGCTCAAATGTATCAGAAAAATCCAAAATTCATTAAGGTCGCAAATAAAAAACAAAATATTCCAAAAATAACTCAATATGCATTTAAATGCGACATTAAAGATAAATTCGATAGCTTAACACGTTTAATTGAAGCATATAATGTTAAATTAGTTTTGATATTCTGCAATACTAAAAAAAGTGTTGATTTTGTCAAAAAACACTTGAAAAAGCAAGATTTTTCAGTCGATGCCCTTCATGGGGATATGACTCAGCAAGCAAGGGATAAAGTAATGAACAAGTTTAGGAATGGAAATATTGACATTTTGGTTGCTACTGATGTTGCTGCCCGTGGTCTTGACATTGACGGAGTAGATGTAATTATTAATTATGATGTTCCACAAAACTCGGATGATTATATTCACAGGATTGGAAGAACTGCCCGTGCCGGAAAAACAGGCTTTGCATTTACATTGGTATCAAAGGATGAAATTCATAGATTCAATAACATTAAGAAATCCAATAAAAACATTTTTGAGAAAGATATCCCCACGCTTCAGGAAATAAATGAGATTAAGTGTAATCTAATTTTGAATGAAATTAAAAAATCAAATGATAATCTCGATGAGTATGTTGAGATAATAAAAAAGAGTGAAAATAAGGAGTTTGGTTCAGTTGAACTGGCAGCTGGACTATTAAAGAAGATAAGGGAAAATTAATTATTTCGCCCCATCAATGATATTGTACTTAATTTTTTCAGCTTCAAGTTCACGTGTAAATGCTTTACTCATGTCTCCAACACAAATCGCTAGAACATTTAAACCTTTTCTTGCGGCATTTGCGGTCGCTTGAGGTGCAGCATATTCAATATCGAGCGGCAATCCTAATTTATTTATAACTGCACGTGAAACGGTACCTGATACTGCAACTTTATTGATTTTTTCTCCATTGTTTGTTCCTTTATCATAAACATTTTTAATTAGCTCTAAATCGCAAGCTTTAGATCCGCCGTCTTTGATGGTTGGAACAATGATAACAGTAACTTCGCCTATGCTCATATCAATAATGCCTGTAAGGTTTGTTAGTGATACGTCCATATTTTCTTCAGCATCATCTAAAACAACGCCTGTTGCGTTTTCTTCTTTTTTATGGGCGTATAAAACTCCATCATCCATATAAAGACCAACGATGTCATCTTTTTTAAGGCTTTCTTTAGCAATAGCTGGCCAAATTGTTTTATAATGATTCATTGTTTCCAAAACTGAATCAGAGTATTTTCTTAAGCTTATTGCATCTTTTTTGACTTTGTCAATTCCTGCCTGAGTTATTTTATAAGGTGATCTCCCATCTTTTGAGGTGATGTATCCTAATTCTATTAATGTTTTGATATTTTCAGAAACTGCTTGTATTGTTATTCCCAATTTATTAGCCAAATCTTTTTGTTTGAGGTGGGGGTCCTGTTTTGATATTTCACTTAAGATTTGAAAATGTGTAAGTGCACCTCTTTTTTTGAATGCTTTCATCATAATTCATTCCTCAATTAAAATTGATTAATGATATATTTCTTCTTTATGTTATATATACTAATTTGTTATCTTTCCATTTAACTTTTCATTGAAAAGCTCGAGGAATTCAGATTTTTTATCAATTGGGATGTAGGCTCCACAAGCCATTGAGTGGCCCCCTCCTGTTCCTCCAACATCGTTTGAAACTTCTCTTATGATGTTTCCGAAGTGTATTCCGTCATAGGAGAGTAATCGTGAACATCTGAGAGACACTTTAAGCCCTTTTTCATCAGTTTGTGTAAATCCTATAACGGGCTTTTTCCAGTTGCAATAACCTAGAATCATCCCAGTTATTGTTCCAACGATTTCTGGTTTAATTCCAGTACCATCAAAGTATTGTAAGTTCTCCATTTCGATAATATTGGTTTCATCGCTTTCAGCCACGCTGGCAATAGATTTAGCCAAATTACGTCTATGGTCTAAGCTCACGGTTTCTAATTCATCAAGTGCTACAAGCCTGTCTCCCTTTAAAACTTCCATAGCTACTTTTTCTTCATGATTCCTTCCACATGCATTCATTGATGTTGAAAATTCGGATGCATCTCTTAAAAAGCTGTTGGGGTCTTCTTTCAAGAAAGTATATGAGTCTCCAATGATTAGTTGGGGGATATACTTAACATATCTTCCCGGAACTACTTTTGAAAGCATTCCAACAAGGTATTGGTAAAGTTTTCCTTTTTCTGCCATTGTTAACTCATTTAAGGTTTTTCTATTGTGTTTTTCATCAATCCCTAATTCTTCTAAAATAGCCATGGTTTCTGTGGTATTATTTGTAATTGGGAGTTTTACATCACTAAAATAAGAAAGTGCAACAAATAAAGGCCTTGTATTCCTACCATAGATGTTTAAATCATTTTTGGTTACTTCAAGGTATCCTCCATCGATTGCGTCTTGCTGTATAATTTCATTCAATCCTTCAAAATGCCCGCTTCTTGTGTTTTGCATGTCTCCAATGGCGGAAAGAACTCCAATCCAGCTTAAATCATCATATCCAAATTCTTTTGCTAAAAAATAACATAATCCTCCACCACATACATAATAGGACCCATCAATGCCGTGGTGTATCGGATTAATCTCTAAATAAGTGTAATTCTTGTCATTTTTATAGTTTAAATCCCTTAAAGGGGGGTGATGATCTAAAATAATAATTTTTTGTCCTTCTTTTGCATTAGTATCAACTAATTGGCCTGAACCCAAGTCTGAAAATATTGTAAGCTCGTGAGTAAGCTCAATATTGTCTAGGACATCTAGATTCACGAATTCAATCTCATGCTCTTTGTTTTGCCTATCAAGTATAGTTGATAAAATTGCACCGGAGCATATGCCGTCACAGTCGATATGCGAATAGACTTTGATGTCATTTGCGTTTTCGATGATTTTCCTTGCTTCGATGTATTGTTCATGCATCAATTGTGGTATTTGCATAATAATCAGTTTCTAATCTCTTTTATTTTCAGGCTAACTTCCTTTATCAGTTTCAGTTTTGTTCCTTCCCATTCGACAAGAGCCCTTCCGGACTTTTCATACCATTTTCCAGGGTAAGCACTTTCCTTGTCGATATCGTATTTAAGTCCAAGTCTTTTCAAGGCTTTTTCTATTTCATTCATTGAAGGATCTTTTACACAGTCCTCCTTTGCAATTTTGCGACCTTCCTTAATGGATAAATTCTTATTTAAATATTGTGGCCATATAGTAATCATTTTTTACACCTATTCTGAGTTTAATGTATTGAATAACAGTTCCATCATGTCTGGAACAGTATATGTGTCTGGGTAAATGTAGTCAACATCATATTTGTCCAAAGCCTTTGCAGTAATCGGACCAATGCAGACAGTCAACAGGTTTTCAGATAATAGCTTGGAAATTTTCTGTTTGTCTTCAACAATTTCAAAGAAGTTTTCAACGGTTAGTGGACTGGTGAATGTAATCGCATCAATTTCTTTATTTTCAATTTTTGAGATTAAATCTTCAACTGCCTTTTCATCCATTGGGAATAATGATTTATAGGCTTCAGCTAAAATTACTTTATTTCCAAGTTTTTCTAACTTTTCTGGCAGGACAGGTCTTGCGGAAGCAGTTCTTGGAATTCCTATTGTTTTTTTAGTAATTCCTCTTTTCTCGAACTCTTCAATCAAGCCTTCAGCTGTGAAATCATTAGGCATCAAATCAACAGTCAAACCGTTTTTTTCAGCAAGCTTACCGGTCTTATTTCCGATAACTGCCAATTTGCAATCTAAAGTTTTTAAGAAATCAGGATGGAATTTGTTCAGTGAAACGATGGTTGTTGGTGATGTGAAGATAATCCAATCAAGTTCATCTTTTCTATCAACTAACTCCTTTAAGGAGTCACTGTTTACAGGCTCCAAATCAAGTGTGGGTGCTAAAATAGCTTCTCCTCCTAATTTTTCTACAATTTCACAAGCTTTCTTTGCTCTGTCTTTTGGTCTTGTTATTGCAATGACAGGTTTTGACATTTTATTACCTTCATCAATTAATAATGTTATATATTTTCTTTCAATTGGTTTATATTATTTGCCAATTTGAAATTCCTTAACTTTATTATATCATGTCAAATATAATATTATCAATAAATTGTTTAGTGATAATATGCAGGATAATGATTTTAAGCACGAGCATGAGCTGAAATTTTGGGCCGGCAAGGTCAAAAAGGAAAAGACCTTAAAAGGAAGATCATATTACGAAAAGTTTTATATCAATGATTTCAATTTCACTCATGATGATTATGCAGGCAAGAGAATATTGGATATAGGCTGCGGTCCAAGGGGAAGCCTTGAATGGGCGGATATGGCTGATTTTAGAGTGGGCCTTGACCCTTTAATCAATGAGTATTTCAAATTGAATGGAGGGACACTTTTCCATAAGATGCATTATGTAAGGGCATACAGTGAGGACATGCCTTTTCCAGACGAAACATTTGACTTTGTATTTTCCATCAACTCCCTGGATCATGTTGATGATTTGGATGAGACAGTATCTGAAATGAAGCGTGTCTTGAAGGTTGGGGGAATTTGCGGAATCATTGTTGATACAAACCATAAGCCGACACCAACAGAACCGATAACAATCAATTTGGATTTGAAGGATAAGTTCCTGGATGTTTTTGAATTGATTGAAGAGAGAGTATATGAAACAGCCTATAAGACAGGTTTTCGCGACAATCTGGATGACCCTACATTCTATGATTTTGAAAATGATGAGGAGCGCCCTGCTATTCTGTTTTTGAAATTTAGGAAAGCGAAGAAATATGAAGAGAAAATTGATAAAAGAGCAACAACTGATGCTGACACTTTCAATAAGTTATTTGAAGAAAACAAAAAGCTCAAAAAAGAAAATGGAGAATTAAAAAAAGAACTTAAGGCCTTCAAGAATAGGAAGGTTGTCAGGATAGTAGACAAATTCAAATAGATATTGAAATAATGTTGCGATTGTAAACAATTATATATTATGAATGCTAAATTTTCAAACAGGTGATATAATGAGCAATGTATTGGTGGCGTATTTCTCAGCTAGTGGAGTTACAAAGGCTGTAGCGGAGAAAATCGCTGATGAAAATGGATATGACATTTTTGAGATTGTTCCAGAGGAAATCTACACTCCGGCAGATTTGGATTGGACAGACAAGAATTCAAGGTCAACCATTGAGATGAATGACAAGGAATTCAGACCTCCGATTGTTGAAACAACTGATGTAAGTGGCTATGATATTGTTGTCATCGGTTTTCCGGTATGGTGGTACACAGCACCGTCAATAATCAACACTTTCATTGAAAGCGTTGATTTGGATGGCAAAACAATTAAGGCATTCTGTACTTCCGGAGGGTCTGGAATTGACAAATGCGTAAGTGACTTGCAAGCGACATATCCAGAACTGGACTTTGCTGAAGGAATGAGGTTCATGGGTGATGTTTCAAAAGCTAAAGGGTGGATTGAAGATGAGTAAAAAAGTTATTGTAATAAGCTCTTCACCAAGAATCGGTGGAAACTCAGACACACTATGTGATGAATTTGTAAGAGGAGCACTTGATGCAGACAATGCGGCTGTAAAATACAACTTGGAAGAAATCAGATTTCATTCATGCAAGGCATGCAGAAAATGCAAAACTCCGGAAATGAAGTGTTTCCAGGAAGATGGGCTTGCTGAAGTCTTGGACAAGATGATGGAAGCGGATGTAATAGTATATGCAACTCCGGTTTACTATTTCTCAATGTGCGGAACCCTGAAAAGGTTCTTTGACAGATGTTATCCGATTTTTGACAAACTTGAAGACAAGGATTACTATATCATAACATCAGCTGGTTCTTCAAATGGAAATGCATTGATTGGAATCAGGGACTTCATTGGCTTTTCCAAAAATCCGACCGAAAAGGCGGTGTTTACTGTCATCGGTGATGCAAAATCCCAACCTAATTTGTTGAAAGAAGTTTATGAAGCAGGATTTGACTGCTAGACTTTTTTTTCTTTTTTTTTATTTTAATTTATTTTTTCATTACTATTTTTCAAAAATACATAAATATTTATATTTAGTTAGGTAATTTAATTATAGTTAGGAAGTGTTTTAATGGTTAGTGTAACAAAAATTTACGATAAATTTCAAACTGTTATTCCTCTTGAAATTCGCAACGAATTTAATTTGGACAAATCTTTTAAAGTGGAATGGAGAATAAATAATAATGGAAAAGTTGAATTGGATTTTATTAAGGAATTAACATTGGATGAAATGATTGGCAAGTATTCTGCAGCAGAAAAAATTGATTCCGTTAAATTAAAACAGGACTTTAAAAATAATAATATGTAATTTCATGAAAAACATTTATATAGTTAGGTGATTAATATAAAGTTAGGTAATGCTATGAATGTTTCTAACTATAAAAAAAGAAAAATATCTTCACCTAAAATTTTAGGAAAACATACAATGTATCGTAAAAAAACACCACATAATAAGATCTGTATAGATGATTTCATTGGAAAATTCAAGGCAAACGAGAAAATAAATAGCTTAAATCTAAAAAGAGACTTTAAAAAAGGAGTGTTTTAATTGATCTTTTTAGACACTACTTTTATTGTTGGTTTATTTGTTTCAAATGATGATTGGCATGAAGCTGCAGTTAAAGTTTACAATGAAATTAAGAATGAAGAATTAGTAATATCTAATTTAGTAATTGCTGAAACAGTTACAATATTGAAAAATAAGCTTAAAACAAAGGATATCCTAGAAATTTATAGGAATATTCCAAACTTTTTTCATGTAATTGATGATAATTTCTTGTATGATAAAGCAATGGATGAGTTTGTCAAATATGATTCATCAATTTCCTTTTTTGACGCAATATATGTGGCAATAATGAGAAAAGAAGATATTATTAAAATTGCTAGTTTTGACAGTGATTTTGATAAAGTAGATAACATTATAAGATTATCTTAAAAATTAAAAATTAGGAAAGAATTAATCTTTCCTATCCTTTAAATGGATTTGAACTGTTGTATTTTTGACCATTGACTGTTAAGGTATAATCGCCGTAGTCAATGTTTCCGGAAACAGTTAAGCTAGATACGGTACTATCACCAGTCAATGTCCAGGTAGAGCCATCAGCAACATTAACTGTAGTATTGCCGGTTGAGTTAATAGCTCCTTTGAATTCTGTATTTTTCATAGTCCAGTTTAAAGAGCTTATTGAATCAATGATAACATTGCCTTCTATTTTTTCGTTATTGGTGTTTAGTTCAGCTGTTCCACCATTGGAGCCGGAATTTCCCCATTGGTTTTGACTGGAAACTTCCAAAAATGTTCCGCTGCCGAAGCTAAATTCGGTGTTGTCTAAATTAATGACGCAGGCAGTGTTGGTTACATGAAACATTGGGGCTTCGGAGTAGACAGAAGACTCTTTAGGGATTGTTAATTTGGAGTTTTTAGCAGTGAATTGGCTTGTTCCAACATTAGCATCTCCGCTCATGCTTTGATAGATAAATATTCCACCTAAATCAACGTAATTATCTCCATCCTGTCTGTTACCTTCACCATAGCCTTTTAAATCACAATCTGTAAGTTCAATTGAGTTTTTTCCTTCAATACAAGCTATTTGAGAGACATAAGAAGTACCTTTAGTATTTTCTAGTGTGATATTGCCAGTTGAATAGATTAAAGGTGAGCCTCTGCCGCTTGTTTTGCTTACTCCTGTGTTGATGTCAGAGTTTTTGACATG
>CAJGDA010000053.1 GCA_904501935.1 uncultured Methanobrevibacter sp.
AGGATTATTTGATGAAAATGTATTGCTTCATTTGCCTGGCGGTGATTTAAAGTTCAATGTTTACGAAAAAGAAGATGCACTTGGAGCCTTCATGGAAGGTCCTGCAGTGCTTGTTTTTGATGGAGAATTCTAATTCTCCTATATTTTTTTTATTTTCCTTAATACTCCAAGTATAATGTCAATTACTGCGAGTAGGATAATTAAAATTATCCAAATATTGATTTCATTTCTAAGTATTGCAAACAGGATTGCAAGAATTAAAAGTATTCCACCAATTAAAACTGATTTTTTCCATTCTTCCATATTTTCACCGTATTATATTTTATAAGCATTAATTAAGGTTATATCTTCAAAAAAGAAGTGTTCTGTTGCAGCAATTTCAGCTATAAATCCTAAATTGTTAAATTTTTCCAATGTTTCTTCATTGCCTGAAAGTGAAGACTGAATCATCTGCACAATTCCGCCATCATTTAAATGATTTCCAACTTCATTTAAGAAAAGGTCAATAACTTTCCTACCATTTAATCCGCCGTCGAACGCATAATTTATGGTATCTTCAAGAACTTCACCATCTTCAGTTGGTAGATATGGAGTGTTAAATAAAATTACATCAAACTTTCTATTTTCAACGGGTTCGAACAAATTTCCAAATAAAATTTCAACATTTTCGATATTGTTTGCTTCGAAATTTTTTCGCGCAAGTTCACATGCATCAAAGTTGATATCAGTCACTGTAATATAATCAGTTAGCTTTGAAGCATACATTGCAACAATTCCAGATCCTGTTCCAATCTCCAAAATGCTCTGTCCTTTTTCAATCTGTAAATTATCAGCTAATAAATAACTGTCTTCAGCTGGAATGTATACGTTATCATCAGTATTAATTGTAAAATCTGCCATGGTATCTAGTCATTTAAAATAGGATTTATTTCTTTTGATAAAAATAATATTTCTTCAGGAGAAACTACAGTAACTCTTTTTTTTAAGAATTCTTCTACTTCTTCAGATTCAATTTCATTTAGGCGTTTTTTCATTTCTTTTTTATCAAGATTAGTTATGATGTGTCTTGAATCAATTAAAGCATTTCTAATTTTTTTGTTTCTATGTTGGAACAATGCTTTTGTAAAATTAGAATAAATTTTAAAGGATTCATCTGAAATTTGATTTTCCTTTGGTGTTAGGCTAACAACAGTTGAGTCAATTTCAGGTTTCGGAATAAAGCTTTCTGAACTTACATCAGTTAATTTTTCCACATTACACTTGAAATATAACATTGCAGAAAGTCTTGAGTAATTTTTTGTTCCAACTTCACCATTCATGCGTTCAGCAAATTCTTTCTGATACATTAAAATGGCTAAATCAAAATCATAATCTAAGAATTTAAAAGTAATTGGTGATGAGATTTGATAAGGTAGATTGGAGATGATTTTATTGAATTTCGGAAATTCAACGTTTAGTGCATCATCATTTATTAACTCTACATTATCTATTTTTTCGTCTTTAAGTCTTTTAGCTAAGATTTCACAAATCTTTTTGTCTTGTTCGATAGCTATTACTTTTTTAGCTTTTTTGGCAATTTCAATTGTTAGTGTACCGATTCCAGTTCCAATTTCTAAAATCACATCGTTTTCATCAATATTTCCAAAGTTAATTATTTGGTCTCTTTTGTTTTTATCAATTAGATAATTTTGACCAAGATTTTTATTTAACTTTATCCCGTGCTGATTTAAAATGCTTTTAGTAATTTTAGATAAGGATTGGGATGTTTCACTAGTCAATTTATCACTTTATCTATTTTTAGGTTTTCTTGGGGCTTGAGTAAATATATAATATTTGTTCTTACCTCTTCTAACAGTGTTTGTATCTAATTCCTGTTTAACTCTATTTACAATCATGCCAGCAGGGTCGGTTAATGTTGGGATTCTTTCTGTAATATCTTTAAAACTTTCAAAAGGTTTTTCTTCTCTAGCATTAATGATGTCCCACATATATTTTTTACCGATTCCTGGAATTAACTCGAGTGAATGAAGTCTTGTACTTACAGATCCTGAATTATTGAAAAAATCAACAAATTTTTCCTCATTAGCTTCAACAATGTCACGAATAGCATAGTCCAATTCGATTCTGCTTGTTGCTGTTAAATTTTCAAAATCTAATTTTCCAAGGACTCTGTATATCTTATCTCTTTTTCCTTTTCCAATATATACGGTGTCTTGTATTTCTAGGTCCACACCATTTTTTGGAGCTAATTCGAGTAAAGTGAATTGTTCTGTACCAATAGCTTGAGCAATAGGTTTTCCTCCGAATTTTGACATATCAGATTTAACATAGCCTCGACTTAGATAATCAAGCACAACAGCATATTGTTCTTTTTTTGCTGTTGATTTTTTTTCATTTCTCCTTTTATTATCAACCATCTTTATCACTCACTATTGTTTTTTTTTATAACAGCTTAAATTAGCTATAATATAAACTTATTTATAAATTTATTCTTTAAGTTAAATAAAGATATCTAAAAAAGTGGATTTTATAATAAAATTAAATAATAAATAAAAAAAGTGAATAGTTATAAAACTATTCTTCGACATCATATTGTTCTAGGAATTCAAGGATTTTTTCCATTTCCTCTTTATCAATTTTCATTGGTTCTTTAGCAAAGATTAATCTCATATCCGCTAAATCTTTAGGAACCAAATCAACAATATGAACTGCGACTCTAGCTCTTAAACCAAATTCGTCTTGGAGTTTCTCAACGATTTCTTCTGAATCTTCAGCAGAATATTTTTTAAACCTTGCAAGGTGGTTTAAAGTAATGTTTTGTTCGTAGTTTAATTGGTTATCGTCGGAAAAATCTTCAAGAACTTTTTTAACTTTAGCACTTGGTATAGGTTCGCTTTCGATAATTTCTTTTCCAATCATAGAAATCATTTTTGTAATTTTAAGTGGTCAGGTCTAACTATTAACTCTTTAGCTTTGTTTCCATCTTTTAAGGACACGATGTATGCTTTACCTTTTTGACCAGTTACTTTTCCAGTTTTACCGTGGAATCTAGGAGCTGGTTGTCCTTTTTGGATACTTGGGTTAATAGTAATGTGGACTAAATCTCCTTCTTCAAATCTTTGCATTTTGTTAGTAATTGGATTAGTCCTACCAGGTCTTTGTACTTTAGTCATTTTTTTTCTTGATCTACTTTTTAATCCTCTTGATCTTTGCATTGTATAACCTCTAATCAGTTCTGTCTGGGTATAAATCTATGTTATCAGCTACCTAGTATTAAAAAAGCCCATAAATACTAGTAACATAGAATGTGAAAATAACAATTATCATTCAGTGATATGATAATATTATAATTTTAGTTTAATGGTATTAATATACTTTTAGTTTTTGGGTGATTTTGAAAAAAATATTTTGTTTTTTGAAATTTTAATTGTATGGTAAAAATAGTTTTAAAAAAATGGTGTGAAGAAGATAACTATTTAGTTATCTTCAAATCTTCTTCTGTCAATTAATTCTTGACGTTTACCTGGGTTCCAACCTCCAGATGCAGATTTTGCACGTCCAACTTGTTGAACGTATCCGGTAATTCTGTCATACCATTCTACATCATCTTTTTCACCACAGGTAGGACAAACATTGTTTAATCCTTTCATTAAAGTTTTACATTTAAGACAGAAACTTAAAGCTGAGCTGTAAGCCCAGAATCCGATGTCGGATTTTCTTGCGATTTTGTTAGTTAAGCTCATTAATGAATCTGGATCGGAATATGATTCGCCCATGAATGCATGGAAGATGTGTCCGCCAGGAGTAATTCCATGGTATTGTTCTTCAATTTTGATTTTTTCAATTAAGGATAATCCTGTATTTACTGGTACGTGTGAAGAATTAGTGTAGTAATTAGCATTTCCATCACCTTGTACGATTGCCTGATCTCCGTATTGTTTTTTATCAAGAGTTGCAAATCTGTAAGCAGTAGATTCAGCAGGGGTTTGGATAACAGACCATCTGAGTCCAGTTTCATCTTTTAATTGGTTTGCTCTATCATTGATGTATTCAATACATTTTACACCAAATTTATTAGCATCAGCATTTTCAATACCTTCGCCGAATAAGGATAATAGCATTTCGTTAAGTCCGACAAAACCAAAGGATAAAGTTGAATTTTCAATTCTGTAGTATGATTCGTCACCTACTTGTTGTTTTAAGAATGGTAAGATATGGAAGTCGTTTAAGCATTTTAATCCTTGTTCTCTTCTAAGCATTAAAGTTTCAACTGCCAAATCCATGTATGCGTCTAAGTATTCGAATACTTGAGTTTCGTCTTTGGATTGGTATCCAATTCTTGGCAAGTTTAAAGTAACGTATGCAAGGTTACCTGTTCTTAAACAGTCTTGCTCCCAGTCACCAGTCCAAGTATCTTGTAAACAGGTTCTGCAACCCATATAGTTAGCCATTTTTCCTCTATATTCAGGGAACATGTTTACAAAGTAAGATGAACCATATTTTGCTGATAATTCGTGAACTAAACGAAGGTCGTCTTCGTATTCGCTGGTCATTGTTTCTTCACGAAGAGTGTAAATAGTATTTGGGAATAAATGAGGTTTGCCTTCATTATCTCCTTCAAGTAATGTTTCGGTAAATGCTCTTTGTATTAATCTAGTTTCATCTTCGAAATCAGCATAAGTTCCAACAACTTGACCTTTTGGTCCGTATGCAGTTTCGTCTTTTAAGAAATCCGGGACACCGAATTCTAATGCCATACTTGTAAATGGAACTTGTGATCCTCTTGCAGCATAAGCCATGTTTAAGTTATAAATAAGCATTTGTACTGCTTGTTTAATTTCTTCATAGGTTCTTCCCCTTGCAAAAGGTGCAACAAACACGTTCCAAAGGGACATTGATTGTCCACCAGACATGTTTTGTTGTGCTGCAAGCATGATTTCACCAGTGTGATTCATTAAAGTTTCCATATGGTTAGGCGCACCTGCAATTGATGTGTGGTCACCGGTACCGTCTACTTTAAGTCCGTATCTGATGAAAGTTCTTATATCATGTTGAAGGCAGTTTAAAGGTCTTCCTGCGAAGAATTCTAAATCGTGAATGTGAATGTCACCAGCCATATGAGCATCAGCCAAGTGTGCTGGAAGCATTTTTAAAAGTGCATATTGTTTTAATGCTTCGTCTGCTACATGTTTGTGGATACTTTCAGGGTTATGGATCATGTTTGCATTATCTCTGTTACCATTTTCAATTAAAGAGGTAATGTTATATACTGGAATACCTAAACGAGTGTAACGACTTCTTAAGTCTTCTAATCCATATTCAATCAATTTAGTGTTAACCATTTCCCTAATCATTGGGGCGGTTAAGTATTCGACATTTAATTTTTTGAGTTCTTTCCAAGTTTCAGTTGCGATTTCAAAAGCGGTTTCTTGGCTTGCTCCAGTTTCTTCAATTAAGGTATTTGCAATTTTAGATAAGTCAAATGCTTCAATAGTATCTCTGGAAGTACGTACTTTTAATTGAGTGCTTGCCAAGTATTTGTTAGCAATTTCAGGGTCAATATCTTCTAAACATTCATATACAATTTTCTTGATTTCTTTGGTTTTAATTCCATCATATAGTTGAGATACTACAGTTGCTACAATCTTATCTGATTCAAAAAATGGAGTTTCTACCATTACTAATGATTTTACTAGCTTTTCATAACTGAATCTTTCTTTAATTCCGTTATTCTTTTCTACATTTATTTTAACGGAATCTTGTAAGTTATTTTCTAATCTTGATATCTTTTCCATTTAATTCACACCATTTTCCTAGTTTATTAAAAATTGAGAGAGAGTCCTCTCAGCTGCTTATACTATATGTTTCCACATGTATAATAATCGTTCGTATTATTACGAACATCTATTTAATAGGTAGTTTTTCATAGTATATAAAATGTTCGTATTGTTTCGAACAATATTGTTGTACTATGATATATCTTATGTGCCTACAAATAAAAATCAAAAGTCCAAGAGCATTTGAAAAGTAATGATTATTCTTTAGAAAAATACATCTAAAGAACTTTGTTTTGATTTATCACTTTCAAACAATGAGTTAATACCATATTCCTGAATTTCTAAACGTTGCTTTAGGTAATGGGAAACAGGATATCTATTAACCAGCTCTTGTGATATTTCGAGGTATTTTGTAACTGATCCTTTTGAAACGGAAAGGATTAAATTGCCTCCACATTTGCATTTTCCAGTAAGCGGCATTCTTCTATATTTTGCACCACACTTAGTACACCTTACCTTTTGTTTGGAAAATGCTCTGGAATTGCCCATGATGTCTGGTAAAAAGTGGGATGATAAAACTTTTTCCACAACACCTCTTTGATCAACAGCCCTGATGGTCTCTGCAAGACTAATTTGAGCCTCTACCTTTTCTCTCATCGAAGGCAGTCTTTTGTAAAGACAAACTGTAGGGCCAGCATGGATATTTGATGTGTGGTGTGAAAACATTAAGCCCTCATACTGCTCAGGAGTTCCCAAATGCATTGAAACATTGTCAATGTATTCTAAAACTTCTGCAGGTTTGTGAGGAGTATATGTTTCTTCATAAAATTCAACAGGGAACCTTTCAAATATGTCCAAGTTGTGGGATTCGTCATCTATCTCTTCTGGGTCAATTCTTGAAGATAAAACTAAAGGAGCATCCATACTACCTCCTCTAGTATTAGGTAAGTATGATTTTGAAAAGTTAATTAACGCATCTAAAAGCAACATTATAGCATCTTCGTCACTGTCGCAGTTTCTACGTTTTGCAGAGTGGAAATAAGGGTGAGCGTAACAGCCTAATGCCTGTGTAAATCCAACAATCCTTCCAAGTACTCCAGCGGATGTGTGAGGAGCAAGACCTGCAACCAAATGGCCAATCAGGTCGCTTTTTTCTTTTACATTATAGAATGGCTCCATGTCATAGTACCTTGTAAGTTCATCGTCAATAAACTGTGCAGTTCTAAGCAAATATTCTCCACAATTGTCGGATATTACAATATCCTGAACTTTAAGTTCAATAATTTGGTCTTCATTTTCAATTGGATTTCCATAACAGTCTTTTTCATAACCCATTTTTTTTAATTTTTCAACTGTAACTCCAATTTCTTTTGGTATAAAATGGGTCAACGGCAAATCTGTTGAATCATGCCTAATGGTTCCATCTTTGAAAGTAAATACTTCATGTCTTGCTCTAAGTATTCCCTTTTCCATTGGTTCAGGTAATTTGGACTCTGAAATCATTCCTATTACGCCTTTTACATCATCAACTCTCCTTACTTTCACATTGTCGGATGCATTTTTAAGCATAGATGCAAGCGGGATATTTTTCATGGAAGGCTTTCCCATTTCGGTCGGGCTTCCACATTTTGGACAAAGTGAACCGAATGAACTGATTCCACATTCGGGATTGGTACATTTTCTTCTGGATATCTCCACCTTGATATTGCCTTTTTTTGCCGCTGTTGCGACTAATCTTCTGGAACCTCCATTGTTACCAATTGGAATTAAACCGTGTGGAGCCGGTTTCATCAATCTTTCTTTTGATTTTTCAGGCCTACCTACACGAGTACCGATATATGCTGGAGCTTTATTTTTAATTTCAACAGGGGAAATTTCGTTTATAGCTTCTAAAGTTGTTTCTTTTTGAGGTAATTTTTTAGACAATGTTACTAAAAGGGCGTAAGAGTGATCTTTATCTATAATTATCTTATTGTCTCTGACAATGTGAGGAACACCAATCACTTCCAATGTTCTTTTTGGATATGACAAGTCGAGTTTAATTCCTTCATCCTGTTTGTAAGTTGATTTGCATTTTTCAATCAGTTCAATCAATCCATTCAAATCTTGGATAGTCACATCATTGTAGCAGTAAGTGTATTCGGGGTGAAGTGGAATGTTATAGTTTTTAGACAATGTAAATGCTTCAATGGATGAAATATGTTCATATTCAAGTTTATGCAAATCTAAATCGTTATTGTCCTTGTCAAAGTTTTCACTTCTCATTAATAGTTGAATCCACCATTCTTCACACCATCCTGATGGAAACAATGGCTGATTGTTTCTTAAAAATTCTCCAAATGCAACAAGCATATCCCCTAAAAATAAGATTTCAACAACATCTTTTTTAAGCTCGCGTGCCTGTTTAATGGAGTCGATTTTTACAACATCGCCGTTTTTAAGCTTAACGATAGGTCCCTCTATCGAATCAACAGGTACAACACAATTACCTTTGCCGGGGTATTCAATTTTAAGCTGTGTTCCTACGGCTAAAAATTCAAGCAATGCCATTGTTGCGGGGTGAACTCCCATAGTAGCAAGACCGGTATTTCTTGACCTTCCATATCTTAGCCTAAAACCTCCTTTTTCAGAAGGATAACCTAAAATAGGCCTTCCGCCGATAATATCCTGGATGTATTTAGGTTCACTGACAACGTCAGATTCTCCTCCATCATCATTTGATGATTCTTCTTTAGGTTTTGAAAATTCGCTAAGCCATTCCCAATCGAGACCTAATGTTTTTGAAATTTTATGAATCTTTTTGGATTTCTGGATTACTCCTTCAACCATCGCAAGCAAGGCTCCACCACGAATATTATTTGTTTCAACACGTTCCAAATCCCTGTGTGATACTTCCACTTGGTCGGTTTGTTCTCCTGACACTTCAACCGGAATGTGTCTTGCAGCAAATCTCACTTCTTCTGGTGTTGGTGAGTACTGTAAATTTGTAACTTCTGATTCGTATAATTCAACTTCTTCTACATATCTTTCGATTTCTTCATCAATTGGTTTAAATGCATCAATTCCAATTGCTTGTCTGATTTTATCTCCTAAAAGCACTGCAAGAGCAGCCGCTGTACCACCAGCACTTCTGATAGGGCCTGCAAAATAAACTCCAATATACTTTGATCCATCAAAGTTTTCTTTAATTTTAACGGCAGAAATTCCTTCAAGGGGTGCCGCTACTACTCCTTCAGTTAAAATTGCAAGAGCAGTTCTCAAGGCCTGGTCGCATCTTTGTTCATCGTTCCAATTTGCCTTTTCGCCGGTTAGTTCAAATTTGCCGGATGCAATTTCAGCAGCAATTTCAAAAGCAACTTCTTCTCTTGAAATATCTTGTTCTAATTCCTTAATTCTTTGTGCCACACCTTCAGGACCAACAAGCCCTTCTACTCTTTCAGCTAAATCCTTTGCAAGAGGTACTTCAGTTTCTGTTTCAACATCTAACCCTTTAGATCTTGCTTCATTAGCTATCTCGTATAGGTGATGGGTTTCAGCTTCTAATCTATCAAAATAATCCATGGTATCGCCACAAGTTACAAAACTAATTTAACATATATTCTATTGATTTTCATAATTTAATAATGTTTGTAATTTTCAAAGTTGTATGTATGAAACTCTCATTTGATAATACTTAAATATTCTAAAGTTCAAATTATTATGTTGTATAATGTGGTTGAACTTTTAAATTATTATTGCTATTTTGGTGATATTAATGTCCGATAAAAAACCAATGAATGCCATGTATGGGCAAAAAGTTAAATTAGACTTAGATAAAATTAAAAACCGTTCTAAAAAAGAAGAAGTAATTGAATCTGAACCTGTTGAAGAGGTTGCTGATAAAATTGTTGAAGAAACTGTTGATGAACAAGCAGTTGAAGAGCCAGTTGAGTCAGAGCCTGTTGAAGAGGTTGTTGAAGAGTCTGTTGAGGAAGAGGCTGTTGAAGAAGAAACTTTAGAATCTGAACCTGTTGAAGAGGTTGTTGAGGAAGAAGTTGCAGAGTCTGAGCCTGTTGAAGAGGTTGTTGAGGAAGAAGTTGCGGAATCTGAGCCTGTTGAAGAGGTTGCTGTGGAAGAAGTTGCGGAATCTGAGCCTGTTGAAGAGGTTGCTGTGGAAGAAGTTGCGGAATCTGAGCCTGTTGAAGAGGTTGCTGTGGAAGAAGTTGCGGA
>CAJGDA010000054.1 GCA_904501935.1 uncultured Methanobrevibacter sp.
CACTGAAGATAAAAATCTAATCATTCTTTCTCCTAAAAAAGTTAATTTAGTTAATAAAGGTTAAGTAGATTAATTTCTACTTTTTTCACTATTTTTTAAAAAATTAAAATATTCTGAAAGTACATAGAATACTGCAATCACTGCTATTAAAGTTTCTGCTGTTGAAATGGCAGACAGCATCATATTGGGCTGCATCATGCCTAAGACTCCTTTTGTTGCAAGTGCGCTTATTACGAATGGAAATGTAAATGCTGAAAAGCTTGGATAGAACTCCAGATTTCTATATTCCACTAGTTTGTAGAATGAGAATATGTAAAAGATACATGCTATTGCATACATTACAATCAAAAATTCATTTGAAATGGATGTTGAGGAATTCAAATACCCCACAATCAATATGCTGAATAATGCAGTGTGAATGCAGATTAACGGCTTGTTCATGTTTGGAATCTTTGGATATCTGACATATCTGTAAATCATTAATGGTGTTGTGATTAGCATTCCCATAAATCCGATTGCAAAACAGACAAATCCTATTTCGTTAAGTCCATGGAAATGTGCAGTTATCGCACCCATAGTAATTCCAACATACACTATCCACCAAGTCGGATAGACGGTCGAAATATCAAAAGTAGATATGACGAAACGATAGGTAAAGTAAATCATTAGCAGTATATGCAAGATAATTCCTATTATCCAAAGAGCATATGAAATACTTGGCACAAATTGGACAATGTATGTAGATAACAGCATCAAACTCATGGAAAAAGTACCGCAACTACTTAATATAATAGGATTTCTAAAATCATCTTTAATGTCTTGCGGATATAAAATCACTTTTAAAAGAAGCAAAATTATAAATGCAACCCCTATTGCTCCAAACAGGTATCTTATGTATGGATGAATATCCTGCAGAAGGTTGCCAAGGGATAACAATGCAAGAACCAATCCTGAAACGGGCAACGGTAACTGTTTAATGAGGGTCATGTTACCAAATCATAATCCGTAATATTTTTTGGCATTGTCCTGTGATACTTTTTCAATATCACTTTGCTTGTAACCTAATCTGGTCAATTCACGAATTGTTTTTGGAACTGAAAGGTGATCTGAGGGGTTATTGCTCATGTCACTATCCAAAAAGAATCTATCAAATCCAAATTCGTCCAAAATAGCTATCGCTCCTGCAACATCAAGTTTTTGAGGTTGTACAGTAAGTCCCAACATATAATCTTTATCGATAACTTCTCCGATAACATCCGAATTAATATGATCGATTACTGCCTGTTTTTCATCCAAATATTGTGGAGTGATATCTAAAATCTTTTTTAATACTTCTAATTTGTTTTTTCTTGGTGTATGGATAATCACCTTTGAATCGGTTTCATCAGCAATGGCAAGTTGCTTTTTGAATGTTTCTATTTCAATGTCTGTTAGGTCTTCAAGGCCTATCTCTCCTATGGCTATAATCTGCTTATTTTCAATCCATGAATATAATTCGTTGAAAATCCTTTCGGGGTTTTCTATTGTATTGGTAGGATGTATTCCTAGTGCGACTTTCAAGTCAATGCCGTATCTTGATGCTCTTTTTGTATCAAATTCCAATATTCTGTTTAAATGATTTAAGAGTATTTCTTCGCTGACCTTATATGGATAAAAACTGCAGGTTATTGCAGTATCGATTCCTGCTAAATACATATCTTCAAAATCTTCACTGCTTCTTGAATCGGCATGGATATGTGTATCAATCATATTAATCACGTATAAATGTTTAGTTAATGTTATTTTGTTTTTCTTGTTTTAAAAAAATTACTGAATTTTTTTTCCATATTTAAATTTATTGCATGTGCTACTTGTCGCTTTTGTTCACTTCAAGAGATTTTATATTTTTTAGTAATAAAAATAATGATATAAGTAATACTACATCGGTGATTAATGTGGAAAAAAATAAGAATTATTTGGAAATCTACGATTCGATTTCAGAGGAAGTAAAGTATTTGAACAATTCCTTGATAAGATTGAAAATATTGGCTATTTTATATGAGAAGCCCTTGAAAATGAAAGACTTGAACAGCACAACCGGATTAAGCTACAGTTCCATATCAAGCAACATGCACCATTTGGAATTAAGGAACCATGTTTACAGACATCATAATAAATATTTTCTGTCAAATGCAACAAGGCTGCAAATAGGGCAAATTATGGAGTTTGGAGGCATCATTACCATATTGAATGAATTTTTCAATATTCTGGACAAGCATCTTGTCAATATCATTCCAAACCAATCCGTTGCAGAGCTGTATCTGCTTGGAAAGGCAAATCTAATAGAATCTGATGGTGTGGATGTGTATAAAATCTACAATTTCATTGAAAATGCTTTAACCAATGCAAATGAAGTAAAATGCATTTTGCCGTTTTATTATGAAAATTTCAATGAGAAATTGAATGGCCTTGCAGGAAGCGATAAGGAAATTGAAATCCTTGTCTCAGAAATTGTTTTTGAAATATATGAAGAAAAGTCTAAAGTTAAAAATATATCTTCATTTAAGGGTGAAAATAACTTTCTGTTAATACTTACAGATGAAATGATGATTTTAGGTTTGTTTAAGGATGATGGGTATTTTGATCAAAACAGATTATTGACTTCAAAAAATGCAGATTCAATCAAATGGGCAGATAATTTATTTAAGAATTTTAAAAATGAGAATAAATGAGTTTTAAACTCATTTATAATATTTTTCTAGATAGTCATTAAGCTCATCGATAGGAATTCTTTCTTGAGCTTCGGTGTCCCTATCCCTTACAGTCACCTGATTGTCTTCTAAACTGTCAAAATCGACAGTTATTGCAAGAGGAATTCCAATTTCATCAGCTCTAGCATATCTTTTTCCAATAGTTCCAGTTGCATCGTATTCAACAGTAAATCCTGCCATTCTTAGATTTTCAGTTAACTCTTGGGCTATTTCACGAGGTCCTTCCTTGTTTACAAGTGGGAATATTCCAAGCTGCACTGGAGCTACTGATTTATCAAATTTGAAATAATCTTTTTCTTCTGTTTCGGTAAATGAGTGCAACAAAACGGAGTAAGTTATACGATCGATACCGAATGAAGGCTCAATTACATGGGGAACTATTTTTTCTCCAGTTATCTCTTCTTCAACATCTTCGAAGATGAGCAAATCTTCGCTTACTTCATAGGTCTTATCCAACTCAACGGTAAATTTGCCTTCACTTTCAATTGCCGCTTTGATTTCTTCTATATCAGCATCTTCAATAGCTTGCTTTACTTTAGGAGAATCTCCTTTGAATATTGGTCCAAATTTGGATAAATTCGGTTTGACAATGGTCTTTTGAACTTTTTTAGGTTCATCGTACTCAACGAATACATTCAAGTCATCATTGCTGTACTGTGAGTGTGATGTCAGGTCGTAGTCTCCTCTGTCAGCTATTCCGATAATCTCAACCCAACCGTATTTGTCGGTTTTAACTTCGACATCCCAGCAGTCAAGTGCATAATGAGCCATTTCTCCTGCCAAGTGTTGTCTGAACCTTAAAACTTCTTCAGGAATTCCAATTTCTGTTAAGAATTTACGGGCTAAATATAATTGGTAGATTAACATTTCATTGGCTACAATTCCTTTGTCAAGTGCTTCACGGGCAGTTATTTCTAAAGGATCCAAATTATTTTCCTGAACTTCCTGTGAATTTAAGCGCAATACTTCATTTTCAATCTGTGAAAATTTAGGATGGGTCTTGTCTTTAGGATTTAAGAAGATTTCTGCTTCCGCTTGTGTGAATTCTCTAAGTCTGATAACTCCTTGCCTTGGTGAAATTTCATTTCTATATGCTTTTCCAAGTTGAACTGCGCCGAATGGAAGTTTTCCTCTGAAGAACCTTTCCAAACGTTTGAATAGAATAAAGATTCCTTGTGCAGTTTCAGGTCTCATGTAACCTACTTTATCTCCTTTTGCCCCGATTGAGGTTTTAAACATTAAGTTATAATTCCAAATGTTTGATAATTTGCCGCCACATTCCGGACAGACGATATTATTGTCGATTACAATCTGGTCAAGTTCTTCGTTTTCTAAGCTTTCCACATCTTCGCCAATAACCTCTTCAATAATGTGGTCTGCTCTGAAAACCTCTCCACATTTTTCACATTTGCACATGGGATCGGTGAAGTTATCAACGTGTCCTGATGCTTTTAAGACTTCTTCAGGCATTACGGTTGGACCTTCGATTTCGTAGAATCCTTCACCTGAAACGTATTGTCTTCTCCATTTTTGCATGATGTTGTTCTTTAGGCTTGCTCCAAGGGGGCCGTAATCTGTAAAACCAGATACTCCTGAGTAAATCTCGAAAGACGGCCATAAAAATCCTCTTTTTGCGCTGATGTTGGTCATTTTATCATGATTCATAAATAGCAACTCCAATTATTTTTTTAATTCATAGTCTAATTTAACTCTACTGCTTTCAGGGCGAGTTTGACCCATATACTTACTGTTTCTATCAGGATGTCCGTAAGGAACATCTGATGGTGTGGTCATGGTTTCAAATACGATTTGACATACTCTTTGGCCAGGATATAATGCCACAGGCATTGCACCGATGTTGGATATTTCTAAAGTGATTTTTCCTTCAAAACCAGGATCAATGAAACCTGCTGTAACATGCATGGTAACACCTAATCGCCCCATACTTGAACGACCTTCAACTCTTGCAACCAAATCATCGGGCAATTTAACGTATTCTAAAGTTGTAGCAAGGGCGAATTCATTTGGGTGAATTATAAATGCTTCACCTTCTTCAACTGTTGTTGATTCCATGTAAGATGCGAGGTCTTCTTCATCTTTCGGATCAATATATGGTTTCCTAATTACCTTGAATACTTTAAATTCATCCCCTAATCGCAAATCTACAGAAGATGGTTGTATTTGTTTTTCATCTAAAAGAGGTTCAATACCGATTTTACCTTCTTTCAAATATTCTTTTATAGTTCTATCACTTAAAATCGCCATTTTTTCACACAAGTAAGTTTATAATTCTTTAATTTCAATTAAATTATCCATTCTATTGACTACATCTTCAATGGTTTTTTCAGTATAGTCAATTGTAATGGCATCAAATTTACAAGTATTTGCGCAAAGGCCGCAACCTCTGCAAGTATCATGATCAATAGTAATCTTATTATCTTTCAAGCTGATGGCCTTAAACATGCAGACTTCCTTTAAACATTTTTTGCATAATCTGCAGTTATCCTCATGAAGTTTCACTTCAACTCCTTCAAGTTTCTCCAGCTTATCGCTGATTTCAGTATCCAAATTCGGATAAACTTTCCATAAGCAGCAGCATGGACAGCAGTGGCATATTGTTAAAAGTCCCTTTCCAGGTCTGATGTTCATCCATACGGAGTCAATCTTGTTTCTTCCAATAATATGGCTTAATCCAGCTTCATCAGCAGCATCGACTTGAGCTAAAGCCTCCTCAACTGTTGCTTTATGGCCGATATGATCCGGAATTTTTTTAGTTGTAGGACCAAGGAATATGCATCCAATGTCTTGAGGATAATCCTGACAGTTATTTGATGTTCTGCAAAGGCAGGAATTCATTATGACAATGTCATCGCAACGTTTGATAACTTCTTTAATTATATCAGTAGGTAAAAATTCAGAGCCTTCTGATTCAATTTTCTTATTAATATTGATGGTATTTGGCACAACAAGAATCTCATCGTCTTCAAAAAGTATCTTATCAACTACTTTCTTATATGCTTTTGACTTTTTTGTTATTTCCGCTATCCAAAATCTCCAATTGAATATATATTTTAGGACAAACCTGCTTATGTCTACAAATCTTATTCTTCTCATTGTTCACCAATTTTATTTTTTAATCGCCTTAATATGCCTTTAAAGGTATGTGCTTCTCTCGCTGTTATGAATGCTCTTGAAATTATGTTATTGAAAGTTTTAAGACCATTCTTCTTTTTATGTTCTGGAATATCTAAGCTATTGATTAAATCACGCATGTCTTTTAATAAATATTCTTTTTCCAAATCGCTACTTTCATCAAGTCCTTCGACCCCATAATCATGCTTATTTTTGAACAGTTCATAGAATATTATTGCTGCAGCATGTGAAATATTCATGATTGGATATGTCGGGTCTGTGGGAATAGAAACGCAGATATCACAATCGCTTACTTCATTATTTGTAAGGCCATTTCCTTCTCTTCCAAATAAAATCGCTATTTTATTTGAAACATTCATGGATTTGCCAAGTTCTTCGGGCCTAATAGGGATTCTTGATAGATTATAGCTCCCTCCAGCCATTCCAGTTGAAGCAACTTTAAAATCAATCCTTTGGGATTGGTAGAAATCATCTAATGTAGGATAGATTTTCGCATTTTCGACAATGTACTTTCCATGCGTAGCCTGATAATATGCCTCATTTGTTAATGTTGGAGGATTAATCAACACTAAATTTTTCAATCCAAAGTTCGCCATTGTTCTTGCAAGAAAGCCAATATTTCCGGGAGTTTCGCACTCTACAAAGACAATATATATGTTTTCTTTAAATAGATTTGTCTCTTTCTCTTCCTGTTCTCTTACAATTTTAGATCTGGCAGTTCCTCTAGATTGCTTTTTAGCTTTTGATTTTTTTGTTGAAGTTGATTGTTTTTCAGGGACGCTTTCTTCTTTTTCTTCGGGTGAACTCATGGCAGCTGTCTCAACTACTTTTTCTTCACTAACGGCTGCATCTCCTATTTTAACCAACTCCTAATTTAATTATTCATAAGCTTTATCTAATAGTTCTAAGATGTGCATGCATTTTGTATCTTCACATCCAATTGCATTAAGGCCATCTTGTATGTTCAACTGACAAAATGGACATATTGTAATTACCGCATCTGCACCGGTATCCTTAATCATTTCTGCTTTTGACTTTGATAATTCCATTGCGATTTCCGGCTTTCCGGATTTTATTCCTCCGCCAGCACCGCAGCATTGGCAAGGATATAACATTTCATTAAATTCGATACCGGGAATCTTTTCAATAATATTTCTAGGTGCATCTTTAATGCCTTGTCCTCTGCCTAAATGGCATGGGTCATGATATGTAACGGTCATATTCACTTCTTTAAGCTTGTCTTCATCAAGCTTATCAACTAAAAATTCACTAATGTCCATTACATGTAACTTTGAACCGAATTCCGGATGATTATTCTTTAAGGTAGCTCCACAGCCGGAACATATTGTAATTACGGTATCATAATCTTTAAACACTTCTTTATTTTTGTCAACAAGTTCCTGGACAATTTCGGTTTGTCCGGTTCTTAGAAGTGGGGAACCACAACAGACTTGCCCTTCAGGAACATCAATGTCTATTCCATTTTCTTTTAGAACTTTAACTAATTTGCGGCCAAGTTCAGGGAATTTATAATCAATCATGCATCCTGTAAAGAAAGCTATTTTTGAGCCGGTGTAATTATCAGCCTCTTTGATAAATGGAGTTTTATCAGTTTTTACAGATCTTCCAGTCTCCAAGATATTTTCTTTAAATGCAACATGCTCTGGAAGCGGTCCTGATCCATTAGCAACCGCAATTGCCCTCATTTTTTCTATTGCATCTCCGAAGGTATTGATGTTTTTTGGACAGACTGCTAAACACTTGCCGCAACTGGTGCAGTTATACAAACCTTCGTCTAGAGCCTCTTTAAGCCTATCAAATTTATCTCTAGGGTCTGTGTTAAATTTATTGATGTACCTCATCAGGTATGGGCCGCCAAATTCTTCAGTTGCAATATTGACAACTGGACATGATGAAAGGCAGGAATAACATTCAATGCAACTTCTGACTTTTTTAGTCTCTTTAGAATCTTCTTTTGTTATGCTTGTGTCAAGTTCGTTGCATTTATGGTCACATTGAAGAGATAATTCCAAATCTTTAACTTTGGCTTCAATACTTGATTTATCAACAATTAAATCTTTAATAACCGGGAATTTGAGAGGTTCAATAATTGCCCCATCTGCAATTTCCTTTTGACATGCAAGAGCTCCGTTTCCTTTAAATAAAATTCCGCAAGATCCACATTGGCCTGCTCTACAGGAACTTCTAAAACTAATGTCTGCATCGTATTTCTCATTAATAGCTTGCAATGCATCAAGAACTTTCATATGGGGTGTTTTTTCAATTTCATAACACTCTAAATGTGGTTCCGCATCGGTTTCACTATTAAATCTTGAAACATAAACTTTAATCATTTTTATCTCCCTATCTTTAAAAGCTTGTAAAATATTATACTATAATATTTATAGTATTGATGTACTATATAATATATTGTTAATTAACGATATTTTTGAGGAAAATATATGAATTTAAAAGAATTAGTCACAGGAGTATCTGGTGAAAAACAATTTTTGCTAGGTAATGAAGCTGCCGTAAGAGGGGTTATAGAAGCAGGTGTTTCTATTGCAGCTACATATCCCGGAACTCCTTCATCAGAAATTGGAAATGTATTATCAGTATTGGCTAAGGACGCTAATATTTATTTTGAATTTTCTACTAATGAAAAAGTCGCAATGGAGGTTGCGGCGACTGCAGCCGCTTCAGGACTCAGGTCATTTACATTCATGAAGCATGTGGGTATGAATGTTGCAGCAGATTCATTCATGACAACCGCATATTCTGGCGTTAATGGTGGAATGGTTATTTTATCAGCTGATGACCCTTCCTTATTTTCATCTCAAAACGAACAGGACACTCGTAATTATGCAAGATTGGCAAATGTACCTATTTTAGAACCTTCAAATTGTCAAGAAGTTAAAGACATGGTTAAATATGCATTTGACTTGTCCGAACAGTTCAAATTGCCAGTTATTGTAAGAACAACCACTCGTGTATCTCATATGAGAGGAGTAGTTGAATTTGGAGATGTCATGGATAACTCATCAAATAATGATAATCACTGGAAGAGAGGGCACTTTGACAAAGACCCATCAAGATATGTTCCCGTTCCTGCTTTTGCAGGGGATATGCACATTAGGTTATGGGATAAGATTCATGAATTGGAAGAGTTAACTAATAAGAGTGATTATAACCATGAAATTGAATTTTCAAATGATAAGAAATATGGGGCAATCGCTTCAAGCAGTGCTTATAATTATGCTCATGATGTTGTAAAATTCAATGAATTGGATGTTGATATTCTAAAATTAGGATTTTCATATCCGTTCCCGCAAGAGAAAGTGGCCGAATTTTTAAAGGATTTGGATGAAGTATTCATTGTCGAGGAAGTCGATCCGATTATTGAAAGAGATACTTTGGCATGCATTGGCGCAAAACAACTTGATGTTGTTGTGCATGGTAAATTGGATGGAACATTCCCTCTTTATCATGAATTCAATTCCGATGTTGTGGCAGATGGATTCAATAAAGTATTGGACTTTAAAGATGATGAAACTATCAAATTTTCAGAAAGTTTGGAAAAATTAAGCGAAGACATTCCATCTCGTGCTCCTGTTTTATGCGCAGGATGCCCTCACAGAGCAATGTATTATGGAATCAACAAGGCCATTGATGAATTGGGCTTAAAGGCTTCCGATGTGATATTTGCATCAGACATTGGATGTTATACTTTAGGTATCAATCCACCTTACAATGCTGCCGACTACTTATTGTCAATGGGGTCTAGCGTAGGTGACGGATGCGGATTTTCAGTTTCCACAGACCAAAAGGTAGCAAGTTTCATTGGGGATTCTACATTTTTCCACAGCGGCATCGCCCCATTAATAAATGCTGTCCACAACAAACACAATTTTGTTTTGACTGTTTTGGATAACAGGATTACTGCAATGACCGGCGGTCAACCAAACCCTGGAATTCCTGTTGATGGAATGGGGGATGA
>CAJGDA010000055.1 GCA_904501935.1 uncultured Methanobrevibacter sp.
CGGGTTTTCATATTTTTCAATTAAATCATCATGCCTTACCTTTTTCATGACTGTGATTTTTACTTTTTTCATTAAAATCGCCCCAATATATATTGAATCATATTTAACTCTAATACATTACTTCAATTAGATGATTATTAGCTTTTAATATGTGTTTTATAGCTTCTTTTCTACACATAACACCATAATAAAAAAAAGTAGAGGAATTAACCTCTTGTTACAATACTAATAATGTCCCTATCCTTTAACTCATAGTCACTGGCTACACGCATATTTTTTCTTGCATCCACTGCATGCATGAACTTATCACCAATGTCTGTGTGGACAATGTAAGCCAATTCGCGAGGAGTTGTTCCTCTTCTGACTAAAAATCCATCTGGCAGGACATTACCCTTTTGATCTGTATATTTGTGTTCATCCTGAACAGGATATACAACAATATTGTCCAATAGCTCAAAAATGCCGTAGTTTAAAGCATCCTGAACACCAGTACTTCCATATTTGTCCAAAATATTAGTTTGAATATATTCAAGTGCCTTAATCTGATTAGGATTCAATTCATCAGGCTTTAAAATTTCAAAACTTGAATCTCCTGATAGATAGCTAATCAAACCGGCTTCTGCTGCTCGAACCAATGCAATTTCAGATTCGGCTGAAGTTGGAATTACATTAGGGTATTTTTCTTTAATCCTTTCAATGTTTTCTGCTGAAGTCGGAAGGTCTGCCTTGTTGGCAATGACCATCATCGGCTTTGCAATGTGGAGGATATTTCTTGTAAGCTCAATTAAATCCTCTTCTTCCCACTTATTGAAATCCGGTTCAATATTTCTTTTTGCTTCAATAATGTCTTCAATAGCTATTCCAGTACCAGATAATTGGTCGAACAATACTTTAGAAACATCCAAGTGTTCGGCGCCTATTTTCCTTACAAGCCTAACCCAATTTCTAGATAATATTCCATACATCCACATCACTATTTCATTTTCCAAAAAGTCCAAGTCGTCAAGAGGATCATGACTTCCAGGATCAACTGGGTTTCCTTCAAGATCAGTTGAACCAGATGCATCGATGACATGGATGAAAACTTTAGCTTGCATTAAATCATCTAAAAACTTATTACCTAATCCTTTTCCTTCATGCGCGCCAGGAACCAATCCTGCAACGTCAATCAATTCTATTGGAAGTAATCTTTTTCCGTCAACACAGATTGAATTGTGAGGATTACAAGTAACGCCTAATTCCTTACATGGACAATCGCTAATTACATGTCCGACTGCCTTATTTGCATCAATTGTTGTAAATGGATAATTTGCCATTTCTACACTAGATGCTGTTGCTGAATTGAAAAAAGATGATTTTCCAACATTCGGTTTTCCACAAACTGCTATTTGGAGCATAATAATCACTTAATCTTTAATAACAACTAAATGTTTGTTTTTAAAATTATAAATAGTTTCAGAATTAATTTATATGTATATGAAAAATGAAAATGTTGACCGACCACAAGCGATGAAAATCCGACAGGACATTCAGGAGGCAATGACTTTATCATTGCCGAACAAAAAGTTTTGCGAAACTGAAATCGATTTGGTGGAAATTGATATTGGACTTGACAGTTTAGGTTGGAATTTCCAGAATTTCAGAATCCTAAACTTAACCGATATCCATTTAGGCCAATGGATTAATCCCGAATACTTGGATGAACTTGTGGATTATGTAAACACTCTGAATGTGGATTTGATTACATTAACTGGAGATTATATTTCATATGTCTTAGAAGGATATGAAAAGTCATTGCAAAAATCTTTTAAGAAACTAAACGCGAGATACGGTAAATTCGGAGTTTTAGGAAATCATGATCATTGGATGAATCCCGACAAAATCAGGGAAATATTTAAAAGCTCAGGAATAATTGATTTGAGCAATGATGTGTATACTCTTGAAAAAGATGGGGATTTTTTAAATATTTGTGGTGTTGACAGCTCTACAGTGTGTGCAGATAATTTAGATAAGGTATTGGCCAAAATAAGAGAAGATACGCCCAGCATTTTGCTTGCCCATGAACCGGATTTTGCAAAAGAATCCTCAAAAACCAAAAAATTTGACCTGCAGATTTCAGGACATTCACATGGAGGGCAGTTCATAATACCTAAATTTGAAACTACTCCTTTTAGAGGTCCGGATTCCAGAAGATATCCTGTTGGACTTTACAAAGTTGGGGATATGTTCCAATACACAAGCAAAGGCCTTGGAACAAATTCCTTTAGAATAAGGATAAACTGCAAACCGGAAATTACAATAATAACATTGAAAACAAATAGAAAGCAGGTAATTGAGATAGAATGATAAAAAACAGAATTATTTCATCACTTAGAACAATAATTTCAACATTATTACTTATAACAGCAGAAACTGTTGCAATATATATTGTAGATTATATTTGTGAGGACTTTATAGTTGGCCCTTGGTATAATGCAATCATAATTGTAATTGCATTTGCGGTTGCAAATGCACTTCTCTGGCCAATATTCAGAAGATTTTTTATGAAAATAATCATATTTACTTTTGGAATTGGATCGCTTTTGATTAACTCACTTATCTTTTATATTGCATCTTTATTCATTCCAGACGTTGTAACAGGAATTTACGGGATTTTAGAAGTTCCAATTGCAATGGCCATCGCTACAACATTTATTACAAATGTTACCAATACAAATTACTACGATGACTACATTAGAAGAATAATGAAGTTTGCTCTTGAAAAAAAAGCACCTTATGAAAAGAAATATTCAGGAGTAATCATGCTTGAAGTGGATGGTCTTTCAATAAACACACTGAAAAAAGCTATCGATAAAGGTATGATGCCCAACATTAAAAAATTTTTAGATGAAAAAACACACACATTAAAAGGTTGGGAAACAGATTTGTCTTCACAAACCGGTGCCAGCCAAGCTGGAATTTTACATGGAAACAATAGAAACATTGTAGCTTACAGATGGGTTGAAAAAGAAAACAACAACAAAATCGTTGTTTCAGGAAAATTAAGTGATGCACCGGAAATCGAAAATAAAATAAGCGACGGCAACGGTTTGCTTGTCAATGGCCTCAGTATTGCAAACATGTTTTCAGGAGATAGTGAAAATCCTACATTAACATCTTCCAAATTAGATGGCTTAAAAAAAATATACAATAAAACATTGGATGCGGTATTTTTAGATGCATATAACTTTCAAAGATTATTTTTAATGTTTTTATGGGACATCATCCTTGAACTAAAGTCCCAGGCAGTACATTATTTTAGAAATATCAGGCCTCGCCTAAGAAGAACAATAGTTTACGCAGCAGTTAGAGCAGGAGCTAATGTAGCCTTAAGGGAAGTAACAACTGATGTCTTGATAAGTGAAATCATGGCCGGAAACATTGACACCGCATATGCTACATTCATGGGTTATGATGAAATTGCCCACCATTCCGGAGTGCAGGATGACGATGTCTGGAGTGCTTTGAAAAAGATTGACCTGCAATTTGCAAAAATCAATTCCGCAATAGAGATGAGTGACCGGGATTACAAATTAGTAATCCTATCAGACCATGGCCAATCAAATGGTGCAACATTCAAACAAAGGTATGGAATAACATTGGGAAATTATGTAAGAAGACTGCTTCCCGATGACTTGAAAATGCTTAAAACAGAGTATAACATAGACCACTTTAGAGATGCAGTGATTCCGGAAAATAAGCAAATCAGGAATATTAAAGAAAAGATGGGCTATATCAAAGGAGATCTTTTTGAAGATAGGGGCACCCTGAAAAATATTAAAGACGAATTTGAAATCAAGCAAATTCATAAATTACGTGGAAAATACTCAAATAGCTTAGAATACATTACCGATCATGAAAGTGTAGAACATACTACTAAAAAGGCAGAAGATTCCGAGCTAATTGTTTTAGGGTCTGGAAACTTAGGTCTAATCTATCTAACCCAATGGAAGCAACGCCTGAATTATGAAGAAATCGTGATGCTGTTCCCAGATTTAATCCCAGGACTTGTAAAGCATTCAGGCATTGGATTCGTTTTAGTAAATTCTATCTCAGAAGGTGGAATGGCCATTGGTCAGGATGGAATCTATTATCTGGACAAGGATAAGATTGTTGGCGAAAATCCTCTTAAAGACTTTGGTAAAAATGCTGCTATGCACCTAAAGCGCGAAAATTCCTTTGACAATATGCCAGACATTTTAGTAAACAGTTTCTATGACTCTGAAAAGAATGAAGTATGCGCATTTGAGGAATTGATTGGATCTCATGGAGGTCTTGGCGGAGACCAAACAAAACCGTTCATTGTATATCCATATGATTGGACAGAACCCGGTGAATTGATTGGGGCTTCTTCAATATATTCATTCTTAAAAAATGAAATTGATAAGTTAAAATCTTAATAATGAGTTACTACATACCTTTTAACAGAAGAATTCTTATTGAAACTATTTTAAATCGATGATTGAAATGACTGGTAAAATTTATATTATTGGAATAGGCCCTGGCGCAAGCGAATATTTAACTAAAAAAGCTATTGATACCGTTAAAGCAAGCGATTATACCGTTGGAAGTACACGTGCAATTGAATTATTTGATGATGTGCAAAATAAGATTGCATTCAATGTTAAAGAATTGCTTGACAAATTGGAAGAAGGCGTCGAATTGGCTTGCGATGGAAATACAGTTTCAATATTGTCAACAGGAGACCCGGGTTTTTCAGGCGTTTTAAATACTGTTTTGAGAATATCATCTGAAAAAGGTTTCCCTAAAGAGAGCATTGAAGTGATTCCCGGAATCAGCTCACTTCAGCTTGCAGCTGCAAAATGCCATATCCAATGGGACAGTGCCAATGTAATGACATTTCATGGAAGAGAAAACATAGAGGACATATTGCCAGTCATCAACAATGGAAAGACTACAATTGCCCTTCCTTCAAGAAAAGTCAAGGACATGGCACAATTTCTAATTGACAATGGCGTTGATGAAAATCGTGAAGTTGTAGTCTGCGAGCGACTAAGTTACCCTGATGAAAGAATTGTTGATGCCACTTTAAAAGAAATTGCCCAAAGTGAATTTACCTATATGTGCATTATGGTTATCAAATAGGACAATTTATCCTTAAAAACCATTTTAAATATCATTTACTATTTATTTTTAAAATCAAAGTTTATATGTTCGAAATATAATACTTTAATCGTCAATGAATCGACAATTGACTTTAAAGGTAGATATCATGAACAAGAAAATAAACACCATATGTTTCATTTTCTTATTTCTTTTTTTAATTGGTGCCGTTTCGGCAGCAACCACTGAAAATGAAACAATAGCAATCATCGAACAACCTGACCCTAATCAGGACTTATGCAAACAAAACATTGAAAATAATGAGGAAAAACTCAAGACAAACAATGTTGAAAATGAAAAATTGGGAGTGGAAACAACCGCCCAAAAAGAAAAGCCCACATTGACTGCCCCCAATCTAAACATGTACTACAAAGACGGAAGCAAATTCAAAGTAACACTGAAAGACAAGAATAAAAAGGCAATATCGAAATCAAAAGTGACCATTACCATCAATGGAAAAAGCTATGATAAGACAACTGACAACAGCGGCATTGCATATCTTGATATAAATCTGATAAGCGGCAATTATAGTGTTCTAACAAAGTTTGCCGGAAACAGCAAATATTATGCAAAATCCGTGAAAAGCTCCGTCAATGTCAAAAGCACAATACAATGCAGTGATTTAACAAAATACTTTAAGAATGAGGTCCCCTACTCTTCCACCTTCTATAGCAATAGGGGAGTCCTACTGAAAAATGTGGATGTTAAATTTAGCGTAAACGGCAAGACATACACCGTAAAAACCGATTCCAAAGGCGTTGGGAAATTGCCCATAAACTTGATACCTGGAAAATACACCATTACATCAATAAATTCCAAAACCTCTGAAAGAATCAGCAAAACAATTATCGTAAAATCATTTATTGTGACTAACGACTTGACATTGAATGAAAGCGATGAAGGTAAATTTAGCGCTAAAATCTTGGATAGCAACGGGAAAACATCTCCAAATAAGAAAGTCGCACTAACAGTCAACGGAAAAACATATACAAAAACAACAGACAAAAAGGGGATTGCATCCTTAGACATCAATTTAAAAGCCGGAAATTACACTATGACAACAGAATACAACGGGCTTAAGAACATGAATAAAATAACCATAATCCCTGCAATTCCAAGAGAATATAGGCATACGACAATAATACCAAATTACGTTAATGTAACTACAAATTATGTTTTTGCGTCCGCATATTCCATTAAAACCGGCCTTTATGGAATAATACAAATGCCTAAAAATGAGCTGTTTACCATCCAAATCGGATCGAATACATACAAATTTTCCAAAACTAAAATCGATGGTATTGAATCAACTATAATGGGATACAAAAGCCATTTGATTCCATTTGATGGAAGCGGCATAAAAAGCGATTTTAACAAAGCGAAATTAAAGGGCGATGGAATAATCATTTCAACAGCAAGCGGATACACTCAGATTGACTATCAAAGCAGAACTAAAAACAATGTTGAATTATTCGGTTTTTATGCAAGCAAAGGAATAGAATCATCGGAAACATTGACCTATATGGAAGGAGATAAAATAACTGCCAAAGTAAACTTCCAGACACATAGCTATGACGAATTGGGCTTAAGATACAGCATAGCAAAATTTTATGGAAAAACAATCTATGAGTTCAATCACAAAAGCTATGATGAAATAACAAATCATGAAACAGAATCCATAAGATTTACGAATACCGGAAAACCTGTAACATTCAGCTATTTTGGAAATTATATTGTTGGGCCTCCATCAAAGGAGGATATAATTACAAAGTTTACAATCAATGGAAATGAAGAGCTTGAAAAAAGAGAGACTATAAGTTATGGCCTTAGCGAAAGGTATCGAAATACAATGGGATTCGAAGTTCTGCAGTCCTATACTATTGTCAATGTAAAAATGAAACAGTATACTTTGGAAAATTGGCTCAATAGAAATCCTAATTATTTGAATAGGTTTGGGGTGATGAATGTCTATGGAATGCATCTGGCTTCACTTGAAACAATTTGGATTGCCGATTCTTTTGCAGACAAATACTCAAAGGAATTTGATGTGGTTTGGAGAAGAGACCATACATTAACAATCTTAGGCGGCATTAATCTAGAAGATACCTACCTAAACATACTGAATGCCGATATGGGAATGAACGTTAATGGAAATAATGAAAATATTGCATTATTTAGACTAATTAATTCCATATTCCTGCCAAATCTTGAAGAGTATAGTCTATCTAGGGTAGCGAATAGATTTTTTGACAATGCAACCAATTCTCTGGATAATGTCCTATCATCAATTTCAAACAATAAATTCAGCATTGCACAATTGGGAGACATGATTTACATTTTCTCAGAAACAGAGAAAAATTCAGCCATCATCCTTAACACAACCAGCGGTGTTGCAAACGTAATCCTGAACAATGGAAATGACACCTACAAAGGGTCTTCAATATCTACAAGCAGAGACTGTTGCAGTGTTGGAACAATACCTAAAGACATCATTGCAGGAATTGGAAATACAGTTGATACAATCTCCAAAGGCATGAATTCATTGTCTAAAATACTAGACAATCTTCACCCTTTGAGCGTTATGGCATACCTTGGAGTGAAATTTATATTGGACAAGACTTTAGAAGGTTCATCTGCAGCATGTTTAGGATTATTTTCAATTATGACCGTGATACAAACGGGAGGAACAACCTACAGGGACAATATAGTAGATAAGGATGAATGGTATAAAACCATGGACACCATCACTTTTACAAGGCCCGGTTATCTGCAGGGAAAAAAAGTTTATAATATTCCCAATAAAAAAGGCGGTTATGACTATGTTGAAGTTAAAATCAATAAAGACATGACTTTAAATAGAAACGAAGCAATATATATCAGCAATGGAAAAACCAAACAACTGAGCAAATCTGAAACATACAAATATTTTTCAGAAGATTACTGGTCTCCATTCAGCATGCCTACAAAATATTGGGATAAAAGCTGGAAAGGTGTCTAGAAATGAAGATTATTGAAAAATTTAATAAACAGCATATTGTTGTCAAAATTTTAGACATCATATTTCTGATATTATTCGTTTATGAAATAATAACATTTCCTGCCCTAAATGAAGTATGGCTAATTCTAATTTTATTATTCATTATCCTTGCTTGCCAATGGCATTTCAAAAAAGAAGATTAAAGTTAAAATAATAATTATTTTAACTTATTTTTAATTTTTTTATAACTGAATTGCATCTTGGACAACTTCATCGTTGTCTTCACCATCATACAAAATGTGAGCTAATTTCAATAGCTTTTCTTGACCTTTGACTTCATCCTTGAATAATGGAATTTCAGCGATGTGTTGGTCTGGGAATTTTTGGTCGATTAATGCTAAACGTTTTTGCTGCAATTTATGTCTTGAATGACAGAAGTCACAATCGGAAATATCAGGCATTACTTGATTGACAATAACACTATCAACGGTAATATCGAATTTGCCTAATGCTTCCAAAGCTCTTTCTGATTCATATATTGACATCTCTTCAGGAATTACAACCATCTTAAACGTAGTTCTATCCGGATCAGACAAAATAGCCTTTGCCTTATCAAGTTCATCTTTAGTTCTTTGCAAATCTTCGGAAGTCTGAGGGTCATCAACAGCATCCATAAACGGCATAATTTTCTTTAATGCATTTGTTGCTGTGCCCAATTTTGCCTTAAGCAGCATCATCTTACCTACCCAAGAATCCATAACTTCCGGGAATGACAACAATCTCAAGGTGTGTCCTGTTGGAGCTGTATCAAATACGACTACATCATACTCGTCTGAATTCATTACACCCATGAACAGTTCAAATGCGGCTGCTTCATCTGCACCAGGTGATGCTGATGCCATATCCAATTGGTCGGATAGGAAATCCATACCGAATAAACTGCCTGCATCGTCTGGATTTGCTGCCTTTTGAGCTTCCAATTGTGCTTGTTTTTGAGCCATTGCCACTTCAGGGTCTATTTCGACGGCAAACAAATTGCTTTTTATCTCGCGAGGGTAACTTCCGATTGGTACTTCAAGGGAATCGGATAGGGAATGTGCAGGGTCAGTTGAAACAATTAAAGTTTTCTTTCCTTGTTCAGCCAACCACAATGCAGTAGCAGAGGAAACTGAAGTTTTTCCAACTCCTCCTTTACCCCCTACGAATATGAATGTTGTTTGATCTTTATTGAATTTAAAATAATCTTTAAATGCCATGATTTTACCTCCTTAATAAGCCTACATTCAGCATAGGTCAAAATTTCATATATTTACAGTTGATGTGCTTTTGCTAAGTTAATTTATGAATTTTTAGTAACTATATGATTTTAATTAAACTTACTTTGGTACGCATAGTGATTTCAACGTACTATCTTTTAGTGCGAATATTGATTTCAATATTCTAACCTTTTGTTACTAAATGTTATTTAATTCTTAGTATATAAAGTTAGTTATTCCAAATTATTACAATCATATTAATGCCTTATTTTATATATCCCATATAGACTTAAGTAATTTTATAAATAATATCCTTTAAATTGTTAAATTTGAATTATACTCCTTAATTAAACTAAAATTAGATTGATAATGAATTATTTTGTTTGATTATGTGTTTGAAATTATACTGACTTATAAGATGGAAAACCATGATTTAACTAATCCGATTCCAATATTCTTCTTGAAAATATCTATTTTAAATTTTTAAATTATGTTCATTTA
>CAJGDA010000056.1 GCA_904501935.1 uncultured Methanobrevibacter sp.
AAAGCGAATGTTTTCAATGTAAAATGGAGTTCCACCAGTTTTTTTAAGTTGGTTTTCGATTATATCTTCAGTTACGGGCTTGTTTTTAGCCTTTTCAAATTTATCCATGCATTTATGCCTGAAATTAATTAATTCATCATCTAAGTAATATTCGACTTTGGTGAATAAGTTTAGGCTTTCATCCCATGTTAAGGATAGGCTTATTGGGACATTATTTTTGATAGTTTCCTTTTCGAATTGTTTCAGATAGTCATGAGTGGATTTGGAATAGCTGATGAACACTTCAGTTCCAACCTTAACGAGACGTGTAGTGTCGATGATGATTTCATTTTCATCTTGCTTTATTATATTTTCCAAATAGATTCCTTTGATTTTGCCGTTGTATTTGAATGCAATTCCGTCTCCGGGCTCTAAAATCACTGGAATTTCTTTATTTTTGATTTCAATAGTGACTTTGGTGTCTTCGATGTTGGTTATATCTCCAATATATAATCCTTCATGACCGGAATGACCTCTTCCCATCACCTCTCCAGGCTTGTCACCCATCATGTATCCGTTGGTGAAATTCCTGTTGAAGACGAGATGCAAATCCTTTTTATAATCTCCCTCATTTCCGTCAATGAGGTTTCTGTAACTGTTTACGATGGTCCCGATGTAGTCTCCGGATTTCATCCGGCCTTCTAATTTGAGGGATTTTACCCCTGCATCGGAAATGACCTGTAAATTATTGTAAGTTGCAAGATCATGTGTTGAAAGCAGATATCCGTTTCCTATGTTGTATCCTCTGTATTTTAAACGATATTCCCTTCTGCAGGGTTGAGCGCAAGCCCCTCTGTTTCCGCTTCTTCCACTATTATATGAGGACATGTAGCATTTGCCGCTTACACAATAGCACAGTGCTCCATGGCCGAACACTTCAATGTCCATGTCAATATTGTCTTTTTCAAGTCGGTCATGTGTTTCCTTGATTTGATTAATATCGACTTCACGCGGCAGGACAACTCTTTTGATATTATTTTTACTTGCCCATTTAAAAGAAGGATAGTTGTTCAAACCCATCTGTGTTGATGCATGAACTTCCAAATCTGGAATAAATGTTTTTAAAAGCCAAATCAATCCGAAATCTTGCACAATAACGGCATCTACTCCTATTTGATATAATTTGAATAAGTACTTTAAGACATCAGTAATTTCAAAGTTGTTTATTAGTGTGTTTACGGTTACATGGACTTTAGCACCATTTAAATGAGCATAATGCACTGCTTTTTCGATTTCTTCCATAGTGAAATTTTTGGCATATGCTCTTGCGCCGTAGCTTTGCCCTGCAATGTAAACAGCATCAGCACCAGCATTGACTGCAATAACCAATACATCGTATGAACCTGCTGGAGCTAATAATTCTTCTAAAGCCATTTTATTTATACACCTTTATTGATTTATTCATTATTCTTTTTGTAATTAATTATATATTAAATTAAAACATATTCTATTTTATGTACATAGTTTTTGAAGGAATTGACGGGTCTGGAAAATCAACTCAAATCCAGTTATTAAAAGAATGGCTTGAAGCAAATGGATTAAGTGTTGAAACATTTGTCGAGCCAACTGATTCTGAAGTTGGAAAATTAATCCGCGAAGTCTTGCAACGTCCAAATGCACAAACAGAAGAAGTTCAAAAAACTTTAGCGCTTCTTTTTGCCGCTGATAGAATGTTATTGATGGACAAGTTGGAAGATGAATCAAAAATAATTATTTCTGATAGGTCATTTATTTCATCTCTTGCTTATCAAGAGCCGGTTGAATGGGTTGAAGTTTTAAATAAATATGCAAAAAAACCAGATTTGATAATCTTATTAGATTTGGATGTTGCAAAATCAGTCTCAAGAACTTCCGGTGAAGATACATTTGAAAATGAGGAATTTTTAGCTCGTGTTAGAGGAAACTATCTAAACATAGTTAAAAATTATGAACACCAAATTATTAATGCAAATAATGGCGTAAATAAAGTATCTTCTGATATTAAAAAAGCAGTTGCACCATATCTTGGAATTTGTCCGGATTGTATTAGATAAGAAAGAAAAAACTATTTTTTTCCTTCTAATTCATCTAATCTTTCTTGGATTGCATTAGCTAAAAATTCTTTTACTTTTACAAGCTCATCATATTCGCCAATTAATTTTGGTCCCCATTCGGTTTGTTCTAATTTTACATCGAATTTTTCGAATGCATGAGCAAGCATAGCTTCGCCAACACCATTAGGTAAACCCATTTCGAATTCTTCTTTTTCTTCAACCATTTAATTTTCCTCCATGTATTCTCTTACCGGAGCAAAGAATTCAATTAAGAAATCTTTAATTCCATTTTTTAAATCCATTGGATGTAAATTACCTTCACTAAAGTCTTTAATTAACTCGTCGTGTGTAAGTTCGATGTCGCCACCGAATTTTTCAGGTCTTTTAATAAGTAAAGTATCTTGATTAGGGAAAACGAAAGTTTCTGCAATTTCAATCATAGGATTGCCTTCAATTTCTCCTTGCGGACAGAAGCTTTTCTTGATTTTTTTAGTAATTACTTCAACGGAATCATCCACTGCAATATAGTTTCCTTTACTTGAGGACATTTTAGCATCACCATCAAGGCCATGTAATAATGGGGTGTGGATGCAGACCGGAACATTTTCACCAATTTTTTCGAGATTTTCTCTTGCCAACATTTGGATTTTCCTTTGTTCCATTCCACCAAGAGCTATATCTACATTTAATGCAGCCATATCTACAGTTTGCATGATTGGGTAAAGTACGCTAGCTACTTTTGGATTGTCATCTGCACGACTTACTTGATCCATACTTCTTCTTGCTCTTTTTAAAGTAGTCATTGTAGCTAATTGATAAACTTTATCGGTGTAATCAGGTTCTAATTGGAAAGATGAACCGTTAATGTATTCTGTTGTTTCATCAAGACCAAGAGCTTGGAAACATTTTTTGTTGTATTCAGCAGTTTCTGCAATTTCTTCAATAGTTCCTTTTCCATTTAAAAATGCGTGATAATCTGCAAGAAGGATTTTGATTTTAAAACCTAACTTTTGTAATTGCTTTAATTTTTGCACGGTTACTGCATGGCCCAAATGGATTTTTCCTGAAGGTTCATAACCAGTATAAGCTATAGGTTCGTCTTTTTCAAGCACTTCTTTTAGTTCTTCAATGTCTATAATTTCTAAGGTTCCTTCTTCAATTAATTGAATCTTTTCTTCAATGTTCATTTTATCACGTTAGTTAATTAAATACATGTAATTGTCAACTCTAATGAGTTTTACTTCGTCCCCAACGTTATATTTTGTATATTCATCTTTCATATCCAAATCAACAGCGGAATAATCTATTGGATCTAGAATCTGCATGATTTGTGGAGATTTTGAAATAACTGTTGTGGTTTCTATTTCGTTTTCTTTTTTAACAACTTCAATATCTTCCATATTTTTCAATGGAATGTGATGTTGTTTTGCTGTTTTGATATCGATTCCAACGACTCTATTCTTATCAATACCATTAACTTGAATTAAGTTATCTTCATATTTAATGATGTCTCCTTTTTCAAATTCCGGAATTCGAATGGAAATCCAAACTCTATAAAGGCCTTTGCCGGTAGATTTGTCTTCGCTGATCAGTCTTGGAGATTCTTTTATTATTCCTCCAAATTCTTCTTTTAATGCTTCGGCAACTTTATTTCCGGATTTAAAAGAACCGATATAGTAATCATATCCTTCCTTAAGTTTTGCTCTTTGAGGGCAATATGCCAATTTGTCATTTTTGGATTGTTTTTGCAATGTTCTATCAACAATCTCATCAGCTTTCGCATATTCTTCTGGTTTTATTTCACGATTGTCTGCTCTAAATTGGACCACGGTTTCATAATATCCTGATTGTATTTTGCTGCAGCTTGGACATACTGTTTTCAGGATTTTGACTTCTGTTTCGTGAGTTTCCTCTATTTGCGCACCTTCAACTTCTCCAGTAACTTCAACATAACATTCAGCAAGTGTGCCTCTCATCTGGTCAATCTCTAGGTTTATAATTTCATTTGAGACTTCATCAGCTATTTTTATGTTTCTCTCAAGCGCTCTGTAGATAATTTCTTCTTCAGGAATGAATTCATCTGACCATTTTCCTTCTTCAAGTTTGCTATTGCAATGGCTACAGATTTGAACTTCTATTCTTTTTGGCAGTTCAATCATTTGAAAATCTTTTAAAAAACAGTCGATGCAAATGTCGCCAACCATTTTTTTATCAGTACTTCCGCACTCTGGACAAAACATAGTATCAATAAAAATAAGAAAAAAGGTAAAATTATAATGATTTTAAAGGTGCTGTTGCACCGCATGCAGCACATTTAAGCAAGAATATTCTACCTTCTCTAATAATCCTTGTATCTGGTCTGTTACATTCGTGGCAAATTACGTATTTATCTACATAATCCTCTATTCTTTCATTAATCAGGTAATGGGTAAATTTACCTTGTAAAATTGCTCTTTGACCTTCGATATTTCCTGCAGTACCTAATTCTCTCATCAAGAATTTTAATAAGTGTTGAGGGTCTCTGTTTAAACCTTCTGCAACATCTTTAAAGTTTTTAATGAATGTTCTATTACCTTGGATATCTGAATAAGCTTTAGGGATTTTGAATCTTTTGTGTTCAAATACTTCAGGAGGTAATTGGTCTATTGCTCTTTCTAATAAATCTTCGTATTTATCCATATTATCTCTCCATAAAAATTAGTATAAGTATAATATATTAAATTTTAATTTAATCATTTATTAATGTATTGTTATTAGGCGGGTTGTGGCAAAAAATTTTTTAAAAATAAAAAAATAGTGGAAATTTAGACATGTCTAAAGTATCCAGTAGTTGGTTGGTATAATACTCCTTTTTGGACTAAGTTTTTGACAATTTGCTCTGTTTTGTCTTCACTTACTCCATATTTATCACTCATATTGGATATTAATACATTTAAAGGAGCATTGCCAGCATATTCTTCTTCAAGAAGTTTAATTTCATCACTTACTCTTTGTATTTTGTCCCTGTCTGATTTTGGAGGGGCTCCGCTCAATACGCCCACTTCTATTTCACCGGTTTCAGGGTCAATTCCCACTTGTTTAAGACATGCCATTTGCAGCCTAACGGCTTTTTCAGCATCTTCTTTTTCAACAAAGTCTTTAAGCTTGATCTTTGCACTGGCTTCTGCTAAACGGATAATCGCTTCCAATTGCCTTGCAGTAATCGGAACGGTGCTTTGTTCTTCAGGATTGCTGTTTCTTGTATTTACATAGAATTCTTTCAATACTTGGTTAGCTTCGTCTGTTAATATAGGATTTGCTGTTTTACGGGCGTATGCAATATATTTCCTAAGTAAATCAGGTTCTATTTCATAGTCAATGGTATTTTCTTTGTGTATTTTCAGGATATGGTCTGCTAATTTTGAATCTCCTTCTCTGGTCGGCTTGTCTTCAATAACGAAAATCAAGTCAAAACGTGAAATAATTGGGGCTGGAAGGTCAATTTGTTCTGCAAGTATTTTGTAGCTGTCGAATTTTCCGAATTTAGGGTTTGCAGCCGCAAGAACAGAACATCTTGAATTTAATGTAGCCATGATTCCCGCTTTTGCGATACTTACTGTTTGCTGTTCCAATGCTTCGTGAAGTGCTGATCTGTCTTCAGCCCTCATTTTGTCAAGCTCGTCAACACAAACATTACCTTGATCCCCAAGTACTAATGCACCTGCTTCAAGAGACCATCCTCCAAGTTCGTCTCTAACGGCAGCAGCAGTTAAACCTGCACCTGTTGTACCTTTACCACTTGTATAAATACTTCTTGGAGCCAATCTTGAAACGTATTTTAATATTTGAGATTTACCAATACCAGGATCCCCCACAATAAGAATGTGGATGTCTCCCCTTAGTTTGGTTTCATCTTCAAGTTGTTTTGCAGAACCTCCAAATAGCTGCAATGCGATGGCTTCTTTTACATCCCTATAACCTCTAATTGAAGGTGCTGTTGATTTGATTATTTTATCATAAATATTAGGGTCTTTGGATAACTCAAGAATTTTTTCTTCATCTTCTTCAGATAGTTGGATTTCTTCAAATTCCTGCTCTAACGGTTCAATATGATTTACATAAATGTAATTTTTGAATTTTCCGCTTCTTTCCTCTCTGAATGTTTTTAAGGTTCCTGTAATTCTCACCTTATCTCCAGGATTTAATTTGTCTACCAAATCATCTTCCAAAATCATTAACATCTGTTTAGGTTCGCTTCCTCCTGACAAATTCTCTAAAGGCTCTTGCATCCTTGCAGTTTGGGTATCTATGTATTTTGATTCTTCCTGAAGCAACCTAAATGACCTTCCACCACATTCGCTACATAATGACGGTTCTATAATTCTGTTTGCGGAAGTCTGTTCAACTTCGTGCAATCTCATACATCCTCTACATTCAAAAACTCCAGTTTCAATACGGGGCCTTATTTCATCTGTTTTCCTGACAATTCCATCTGCAGCAACAAAAGTACCAATATATTTACTTAAAAGAGTTTTTAAAGGGATTATGTTTGAAAGATTTGCAAAACGGATATTGATATCAGCATCCTTTACAAGAGGGTCGATATTTTTAATAGCCAATCTTGCTGCATTAATTACTTCTTCCGGTTTGTCGATTAGTAAATCAGCCAAGTCCGGATCGAATATTTCCAATGCCTGGTAGTCTACATTAAGTGACCTCTCATCAGGGTATTTTTCGAGTATCTTGAACACATCATCTTTGTATGTGGTTGCAAAAAATTCTTCAAATTTTGCAATTGATGTTTGTGATTTAGTAGTAGAATTCATCATCTAAATATTTTATTTTCATAGTTAAAAAGAATTTTGTTATTGTGAAAAATTGGTAAAAATTAAATAGTTAAATTGATAAATACAAAACTGTTAATTTAATTATTTGAGGATAATATGAGAAAATCTAGATTAAGTTTATTTAAATCCACTTCCATGATGATTTCTGTTGTTGGAATCATAATGATAATATTGACAGTTATTGTTGTGGCCTATGTAGGATACAGCATAGTTTCATCAGACATTACAAATGATATATCATCAGGAACACAATATGATGAGCTTGCTGAGCTTAAAGCACAATATGATAATTTATCTGTTAAGTTTGATAATGTAAAATCAACTTATTATTCTAGCGGACCGGATGAAGTTAAAAAATATAATGATGCAAAAATTGAGCTTTCACGGGCAAAATCAGCAATTGAAAATGTTCAGAGTGCTTTAGATGCGGGCAAACCATCTAATGATGCGGATAGTAGAATAGCATTTGCTAAAGAAAAGCTCGAAGTCGCTAATAATGCATACAATAATCTTTAATTCTTATTTCCTTTTTCTATTTTTTTTAGGCATATATTCCAAGCCAACAACATACATTTCAGAACTTTTTTTACGTGATGATGGAGGTTTTGTAGTTTTAACTTTTCTAAATTTACCTTTAAGTGAATCTAACATTTCTTTGTATTCGGGGCCTTGAAATACTTTCATAACGAGATTTCCCTTTTCTTCCAAGATATTTTCAGCGATTTCAATTACCACATTTGTCAAATCGATTGATCTGAGCTGGTCAATCTGCTTTATTCCACATAGTGAAGGTGATGCATCTGACATTACAACCTTTGCCTTTCCTCCAATGTATTCCATAATCTTTTCTTGCACTTCAGGTGTTGTAAAATCCCCTCTGATTCCATAATAATTCTCTTCATGGAATTTTTTAAACCTGTTTAAATCCACACCAACAACAATGCCTTCCTCACCAACTTTTTCCAATGCTACTTGAGACCATCCTCCTGGTGCGGCTCCAAGATCTACAACAGTATCTCCTTCTTTGATGAGTTTGAATTTCTTGTCAAGTTGTTTAAGTTTAAATGATGCTCTTGAGCGATATTCCTCTTTTTTAGCTTTTTTGTAATATGGGTCATTATGTTTTTCCATCTGCCATTTGCTTCCCATTTCAATCCCTCTTATATTTGTCAAAATCAAGTGCACTGCATACTGGAGCACCAATTTTAATAATCTCTACATCTACTTGTTTATTGTTAATTTCAAGTAACATTACAGTTCTGTCTGCAAGTCTTGGCACTATTGGGCTTCCGGGATTTAATAAAAGTACTCCATCAGTCTGCTCTATTTTCGGTTGATGTGAATGCCCTGTCACTAAAATATCTGCGCCTAATTCTTTTGCTATGTAAACTAATTGTTGAGTATCTCCTCTTGGATAGACTTCCCCATGAGCAATTCCAATTTTCAATCCTTCAGCTTCGATTGTCTTAGCTATTGGGAGTTTAATTCCTTTTGCCCGATCCATATTTCCTTGAATTGCCAGTACTGGAGCAATTTCTGATAATTCATCAATCACATTAAGGGATGTTAAATCACCTGCATGAATAATTAAATCAACATCATTAAATGCTTCAAAAACTTTTTGAGGAATTTCTTTTGCTCTGTCTGGAATATGGGTGTCTGAAATCAAACCGATTAACATTTTTTCAACCTTATTAATTTTTTACTTCTAATTCTAATATGTTTCTTATCCTTTTTAATATTTTTTTCACCATTTTTGCAATTAAATAAAAAATATTATAAATTCATAATTATATATTTATTAATATCATTCTTTTAAGGAGAAGATAAAATGGGAGAAGTTAAAAAGGAAGACATTTTAGATATTTTGGCTAAATATGACAAAAGTGAAATAACAATAGCCACTCTCGGAAGCCACACCTCTTTACATATATTGCAAGGTGCTAAAGAAGAAGGATTTAAAACAGCTATTGTATGTCAAAAAGGAAGAGAAATTCCATATAAACGTTTCGGAGTTGCTGATGAATATATTATTGTTGATGAATTTAAAGACATTGTAAATGAAGATGTTCAACAACAACTTAGGGACATGAATGCAATTGTTGTTCCTCATGGATCTTTTGTTGCATATGCAGGATTAGATAATGTTGAAGATAAATTCAACGTACCAATGTTTGGAAACAGGGATGTCCTTAGATGGGAAGCAGAGAGAGACAAAGAAAGAGCATTGCTTGTTGAAGGTGAAGTGAGAATACCTTTCAAATACAATGATCCTTCTGAAATTGACAGGCCTGTAATGGTCAAATTCCCAGGTGCAAGAGGCGGAAGAGGTTACTTTGTTGCTTCATCTACTGAAGAATTTGATGCAAAAATTGATGCTATGAAAGCTCGTGGATGGTTAGATGATAGTGATGTTGAAGCAGCTCACATTGAAGAGTACGTTTCAGGTTGTAATTACTGTATACACTATTTCTATTCAGCACTTGACGATAAAGTTGAATTAATGGGTATGGATACAAGATATGAATCTAGTATTGATGGATTTGTCAGAATGCCTGCAAAAGATCAATTAGACATTGATTTAAGCCCATCTTATGTAGTTACTGGTAACCACCCTGCTGTAATTCGTGAATCTTTACTCCCACAAGTATTTGATATAGCTGATAAATTAACAGAAAGTGCTAAAAAATTAGTTGCTCCTGGATTAAATGGTCCTTTCTGTATGCAAACATTAGTAAATGATAATTTAGAAGTAATTTGTTTTGAAATCAGTGCTAGAACTGATGGTGGTACAAACACATTTATGGATGGTTCTCCTTACTCCTACTTAACTTATGGTAAACCTATGAGTATGGGTAGAAGAATTGCTCTT
>CAJGDA010000057.1 GCA_904501935.1 uncultured Methanobrevibacter sp.
AATCTTATTATTAGAAATAATGGTGTTATAAGAACCTACAATACCATAGTCCCCACCAATTTCAACACTAGGATTATTATAATCCGCACCAGTGAGGTGATTAATAGTATTGGATGTTATCTCATTTGAAAATCCTGCTGTAGAAATTCCTCTATATGCTCCATTTATTGTATTGGATATTATTTTATTATTACTACCCATTACTTGAATACCGAAAGCCCAAGAAGTAGGCAATACATTATAATTAATAGTATTTTGCTTAATTATATTATAATTAGACTCTCCACCTTTTAATGGACCGCCGGAATAACTTGATAAATAAATTCCATTGGCATCATCAACTTTAATAGTATTCTTTGATATTGTATTGTGATGGGAACCGCTGAGAACCAATGGCGGAGTGGATCTTTGATTATGTCCGTAAGTGACTCCATATGTTTCTAAATTATTCCCATTTATAGTATTCTCGTTTGCACCATTTCCAAGACATATACAATAAGAAGATTTACCTGTGTTTTTTATTGTACAGTTTTTAATGACACAATTGCTTGCGGAATTCAAAAATATTCCATAGGTTCCATCATTTGTATTTGTAATCTTCAAATTGCTTATAGAACTTCCAGAAGCACCGCTTAATAGTGTAATCATTGAATTTTTCATGTCATTGGAAACACCAACAATTTTTACAGTCTTATTAAAAACAAATGACACATCTGAAAAACTTCCGGACAATTTTATTGTATCTCCAGAATTAACCTTTGAATCTATTAGAGATCCATCCGAATTAAAATATGTATTATACTTACTGCTAGTTACCGTGTATGATTTAGCAGATAGCTTTGAAGATGAATCATCAACCGTCAAAACATCATCAACAGAATCAATATTTTCATCTGCAGATATTGCTGCAAAATTATCTAAATTAGCTTCACTGCTTACCATATCCGTCATATTTCCCTCTTCTGCTGCACTAACAGCACTAACAGATATTAATAAAAGCAATAAAACTAAAAAAATATTAATTTTTTTAATCATTATTATACCTCATCATTTTAAATTTAAAAATTTTTTATAAAGATTAAGTAAAACAAACTTTATAAATTATCTAATATATTATTATTTTTGATAAGATATATTATTTAAAAATTACTAAAAATAAAAAAAAGTTGATGATTAATTTAATAATCATCATAATCATCGTCTTCATCTCTGGCATAACCAACTAGGAAAATTGCAATCAATACGATAATTGCAATAATTACAAAAATCGGCATGCTTGATTCTGATGGAGCCGCTGCTGCTTTGGATGCTGATTTTTGTGAAAGTTCATAACTTTTAGCATTGCTTACAGAAGCACTAGCTGAATCCTGTGAACTTTGTGAATCTGCAACTTTAGCATCACCAGACTCGGATAAATCTTCACCAAATGCGGTTTTACCACCATTAGATGCATCTGATTTATCTTGAGTAGTTCCATTGACTAAGATGTCTGCTTGATTAGCATCATCTTGTGCATCACCTGAACCATCATCAGATTGCTCTTGTTGGCCACTTTCATCCATTTTATATAATGGATCGGTGTTAGTAGCTTGGGCAAGAATTTCAGCAAATTTTTGTTTTTGAGCAGGAGTTAAGGAACTCATCTGAATAAGTTTAGCATTGAACGCTAAATTCTTACAGGTGTGGTGACAACATGCTACACCATAATCAATAACGCTTTGCATATATGCATCGACTAATGCTTGAACTTTAGCCGGATCAATATCACAAAGTCCTTGTTCTGACATATAAATTAACCATGCAGCCATAGACTGTGCACCGGCAGCAGTAGATGCATCTGTTACACCGCTTAAAATATCAAGAGCAACATCAACCAATTGATTACCTAACTCAGAATTTAGTTGACCACCGCTTAAAATTAAGCTTGGATACATATTTTGATATTTGGAAGCAAGGGAATTCATTCCTGCAGCACTGCCTATTAATGCATTATAATATTGAGGATTCAAAAGCATACTACGGATTTCAAAGTCAATTTCCTCTTCAAATGTTCTGACAACATAATTGTTTTGATTCCTAATATCAACAAATGCTGTATCCGCTCTTTCTTTACCAGCTTTTTTCTTTAATACGTTAGCAGCATTATACAAACCGCCAAACCAATCATAATAATCATCAGAGTCGAATAATCTCCAACTACTATCAAAGTTTTGGGTTATTAAATCAGTATCCTCAAGCAAACTCATGAAATTTTCTTTCTGTTTAGTGGTAACAATATTGCCTTTTTCATCCAAAGTCCATGAATAAGATACTTTATCCAAATAAATATCTGTTGCATATTCATTGACTGTAGATATATTCCAGTCTGCTGTATTTGGAAGAAGAGTAGACATACCTGTTCCTTCCAAGATATTGCCTGGAAGACCGAAAAGCCTATCCAACATCGGATTTTCTGCATAATGCTTTATAACATAATTATTAGTAGCATCTTCACCAGTGGCATTTACAGCTAAATTAACTGAAGTTAACATCCATGTAATCCAATCTTTGTTACTTGTAACCATACTTGCATATACATCTATTCTAGGTCTGTTTACAACAGTACCATTATTTAACTTAACAGTCAAGTCTTTTAATGGGATTTGTTCGACACCTAAAACTTTTCCGTTATCTGCCCATACAGGTTTACAACCTAGGAAATACATGAATTCAGCAACACCAATTCCTTCTGTTCTTGATATTTCTGTACCCCATAAGATTAATGAAGTTAATTCTGGCCATTTGCCATGTTTTTCATAGTAATTTGCTAAAAGCAAATCTACAATCTTTACAGCAGATTCATAAGCTGAATGAGATGGCATCCTTGTAGGATCAGAAGCATACCCATCATAACCCACAGGTATAGAATCACCATAGGATGGATCGGCAAATAATCCTGATTTTACATAACGTCCGGACAATGAAAGCAATATTGCATTCCATTCGTTATTTTTCCTAATATTAGCAATAACCTCTTCACAATACAGGGTGGAATTATATAAAGCAGTTCCCTCAGCAATACCGAATTCATTGTTTAACTCTTTAACAGAACTGCCATTAACTAGGCTAACTACATAATCCTTAAAGAAAGCTTTTATGTTTTTTGCCTCACTTGTATACTTAAGATTTCCCTGTATATCATCATAGAATTTCAAACCTTTTAGTTCAGGATATAATAATCCAATCAAATAGTCATAAATCTTAGTTTGAGAGGAAACAATTGTAACAACTTCCTCAGACAGCTCATAACCGGAGATAACTTTACCTATAGTGTGAAGACCATAAGTGTTGAAATCATCTTCCATAGCATCCAGATAAATATGCAATTCATCAACCCAACTAGAGAAAGATTCGTTTGCAGAAATGTTTCTAAAACCTAGCTCAGGAGCTAATTTTAAAATCTTTTCCATATAAGACTCCGCATTAGAGCTTACATTAAGACTTAATTGTTCTTTATAGTAATTAATATAATTCTTTAATACAGTATAATTACCATACAACTCAGATGACACCATAGCTGGAGTCATGTGTGTAATTACCAGAGCAGAACTTCTATCTCTTGCAACCATTGCTTCACCAGGGTTAGATACAATATATGGATATACAGTTGGAATTAAAGACAATTCAAAAGTCCAATCTCCAGGATATGCTCCAATATTAGTACCAGGTAACCATTCTAAAGTTCCGTGGGTTCCCATACTTACAATAGCATTGAATTTAGCGGATTTTTCCATCCACTTATAAAATGCCACATATTGTTGGTGTGGCGGAATAGTTAAACTGTGATAATCTTTAACTTCTTCCCAACCCCTACTTGGCTGGAAGGTAATAAACACATCACCAAACCAAATACCTGGGATAACTATGTACCTGTCTTTATATACCATTGCAGGACCCAAATTATCTCCCCAATAGCTTATCAGTTCATTATATAGCTCATCCCTAATATCAGCAGTTAAATTTTCAAAATCATTAAGAGAAATTAATTGATGATGTTCCATTAAGTAATCCCAATTATCCTCAACATATTTTTCAAGCAATCCTGATGCCCAAGATCCCTTGTTGTTCATGTCAAAAATAATATCAGTCAAATTGCTCAAAGAAATTTCATTTAACTTAGTTCCGTTAATTTGATATTCAACAGTTGAATTGATTATGAACTCATCGTGCTCATCAGAATATTCTACAGTTCCACCAATATCATACCCTTGAGCATATAATTGGAGGAGTAAGTCAAATGTACTGCTAAATACGTCCAAATAAGAAGCACCAATCTCTGCTTTACCTGGCGGATAATTGTATAACATTATAGCTATTTTTTTATCAGAATTATTCAAATCATGCAAATCAGCCCATTTACAGTTCAATTGAACCATTTTATCTACACCTTCTTGAATGACATGAGTGTTACCGAAAATGTCAACGTAAGATAATGCAACCTGACCAAAAACACCTTCAAAACTTGGATAAGTGACCATAAATGTCCATTCAGCTTGAGGACCTAATTCGCTCTCATAACTGTACTCAGATATTTCTACAATTCCTTTTAATACATGTAAATCAATATCTGTTAAATCCGGCTCTGCACTACCATTGGCATAATCTAAGGACCAACTGCACAATGAATTAATAGCTGACAACCCGACAGTTGAAATAGAACTGATCTTATTTATGATTGAAGACATAGGAGGCTGTGTTCCTGTTTTAAATACGTTGAAAGCAGGCCTTCCATTAGCTTCATAACCTCTAATTAATCTATCACTTACTTCTTCACCTCCATAGTAAGAAGCAATAGCAATGAATGGTTTGTCTGGATGGAACATTTCAATGTAATCCTTTTCAAATTTCTTGAATAGTTCTGTAGGATCTGAAGTAACCATTAACCAATCCACATAGTTTTCAGTCATCCAATTCAAACTACCATCTGCACTATGAGTATAACCCGGATTTTCATGAATCCACTGATTGATTAATTTCCCTTCAGGCTCTAAACTATATAATCCCAAATCCGGATGGTAAAAACCACATTCAGGAGACATCAAAGGAGCATTTTCCTCATAAAGAGTCGGATCGGAATACTTTTTAGGATTAATCAAATAACGAACATAATCTAAGTAATTTTTCATGTTACTTTTTAGGATATCTGATTCTACAATATCACGAGCTTGGAAATAAGAGCCTATATAAGTATTTTCAATGGTTTCAAAAGTATTGTTTTTAGCTGAAGCCCCAACAATATGAATTCCAGTGTTATCCAAGATTTGTTGTGAGAAAACACCGAACGTATATGCAACATTATATTTTGCATTAGCCGGAGATCTTGCTAAAAGCTCTTTTAAATATTGACCTGTGAGAACGCTAAATGCAGACTCTGAAAACATGTCAATATGCATATAGTTTGCATATTCAACGAGCCATGCTCTAGATTTATCAAAATCTGTAGTACTGATATATGCTACCCTTTTGGACATATTCATTAACAAATCAACCTTCTCATTGTGAGAATTATAATCTACCAATAATAATATATCCGGCACGAACATGACATCGTCAATATTAACTGTGCCGCTTTTTTTGGTAAAGTCAATATCATCCAATATTATCGGCTCATAGGTAGAATAACTTACTTCAAGTTTATAATTATCTGAACCTAAGTTTTTAATAACAACATTACCCTTTGAATCAGATAATAATGTTGAAATTAGCTTGTTTTTTGAATCATATACTTTAACCTTAGCACCCGCTAAATCGACCCCGTCTTCATCCCAAGTGTTGCTTCCATTAATATAAGAATCAGTAACATGAACATTAATTCCATTATTATTTGCTGTTAATATGTCCCCGTCTGACTGAGATAAATTATCTTGAATATTGATGCCGACTTCATTCAAATCCAAACCATTAGATGCGCTTATCGAGCCAGTTATTGTTTCATTATCCGCTGCAAACACAGCATTTGCAGAAATTAAAAGCAATATTAAAATGATTAATGAAAATACTACTTTATTACTTAATTTTACCGTTTTTTCACCTCCTTTTAAACCAATTATAACAACACATAGTAATTCAATATTTACTATACGTTTAAATTTAACTTGAGAACATATAAAATTAACTAAACTAAATATCATCTTATATTTTTTCAGCATGTTATAAAGGATATATTTAAATACTTAATCAAATAAATAAAGTGTGCTATTATATAAGAGGTGATAATATGCGTAAGATTACTATTGGTATAGTTATTTTATCTATAATCATGATAGGCATGGTCATACCAGCAGGTTTTTCAGGTGAAGCGAATTCAGTTGTAATAACCTACGGTGAAACCACACATGCAAATACAAACTATAAAGCAAACGTTGATTCATTTTTTAAAAGCCAAACAAACATGGATTTGAAAAATGTAGCTGAGAAAATAATTACTGCAAATGATGTTAACAAAATTTCCAGCACAATAACTGGAAAATATTACAACTCAAATCAAATATTTTCATCAGCACTTGTTGATTTGAATGACAATGATAATCTTGAAGTTAGTGTGGATAAATCAAAAATCACAACAATTACCGGAGACATGTACTTATCTGCATTAAAATCAGCCGGAATTACAAAAGGACACGTATATGTGACAAGCCCTGTTACCGCTACTGGGGAATCTGCTCTTGCGGGAATAATGAACAGTTATGAAGTAGCTACTGATGTTGAAATTCCAGAAACCGTAAAAGAAGCAGCAAACAAGGAGATATACACAGAAGCAGAAGTTGTTGAAAATTCAAATGCTACTGCAGAAGAAATATCCAACTTAGTAGATGAAGTAAAAGAAACAGTGAAAGAGGAGAATATTACAGATCACCAAACTATTGTAAATATCATTTACAATTATACTGTAATCAACAATATCAACATAACCAATAATGATATTGAAAACCTTGCAGACAGTATTGAACAAATACAAAACGTACAAGGCGATATCAATAACTATCAAGCGGAAGTATCTGATGTTTTAAATGCTACCGATGTAAATAACATTACAGGATTTTTAGATGGGCTATTTAAATAAATAGTTCATTCTTTTACTTTTTTCATAAATTATTTTTTCTGCAATTGCTCAGACTAATTATCGTATAGGTGAATTACACACCTATAATCAATTGAACCATGCTTTCAGCACCTATAAAAATTGATAGTAACACCATAATGCCTGAAATGGCCATTATAACAATCCAAATACCCATATTCCACTTTAAAACCTTAGTTCCATCTAAACTATAAATAGGAAACAAGTTAAATGCTGCCAAAAAGCTATTTACAGAGAATCCGATAGCACAAATTAGAAATATCAATTCAAAAATTACTGAATAGGATTTTAAAGGATATAAAAAGGCGGTAAGTACTATAAATATCAATGCAAGTACCATGTTAGCCATTGGTCCTGCAATTGCAATTTTACCATCTATTTCATCGGTAAGGTTGTCTGCATAAGTGCGGGTTGTACCAGGTGTTGCAAATACAACTCCAAAAAATGATGAAGCAACTGCAATCAATAATCCTAGAGGCCATAATTTGAATTCTGATTGACACCCATATTTCATTGCCACAAATTTGTGTCCAAGCTCGTGTAAGATGGATCCTATCGCAACCCCAACAATAACAATAGGCAAACATGAAATGAAAGCCTGAAAATTAAAACCAGAAGTTGCAAATGCAAAACAAAATATAAGCACAATAAATGCAATAGTTAAATCTCTCAATTCATCCTTTGTAAATTCCATCATAATATTAAATATTTACTTATATGTATAAAATTTTTTTCATTTATTATGTATCCTTTACAAAACCATGCCACTCCTCAAACATATGCCCAACTTAAAATAAAACAGTTTAAATAAAATGTGTGACAGTTATTTTCGGCGTACCTATCAATATTTTAGCAAGAAAACTAGAACATAGGCATGTTTGATATTGCAATTATCAAAATAAGATAATTATTCAATCAATTATCAAGAGCAACCCCTAAAATCATATGAGTAACCTGTCAAAAAGACTAAGTACTGATATTTCTAGCCAGCTGAAAAAAGGAATATGTTAAAAATTAACATATAATCCAATTTTAAATTTTATTTTTTTGTATAATACACCATCAGAATTAAAACAATGACAACAACAAGAGTAGCAATTAAACCGGATTCCGGTCCGAAAACCCCTCCCCCTATTATGTTATTGTTTACTTGGCTGAATTTTAACAATGAAGGTGTTGTGAGACCGCTTACATGGAATCCGAAAATGATTCCTTGTGAAAAATTCCATGCAGTGTGAGCACCACAACAAATCCAAATATTATCAAATCTCCAAAACATCACAGCAAATAATATTCCAAAAAGGAAAATATTGACAATTGATAAAAAGTCAAATCCGGAATTTCCCAAATGAGGAACTACAAAAATAATACAGTTAATTATTATCGCAGTAATTACACTATGTCTTTTAGAAAAATAGGTCATTGTCCATCCACGGGTGTAAATTTCTTCACCAAAACATTGAATTGCAAATATTATGAAAGAGGGAATTAGAAAAATTATTGTTGAAGAGTCAAATCCATTAAAACTATATTGTCCAAGCAGCATCCCTAGAATAACTACTGCACAAAACATTAAAAACCCGATTAGCAAACCTGTTAAAGTTGAAGAAACTGCATTGCCTTTAGAAAATCCAATACTCCTCCAGCTACGTTTTTCTATTTTAGTAACAAACAAATATATTACTATTGGAACAATTATGAATCCTACCAAAGACCAGAATATATCTTCATTTGGAGTGAGTGATAGGGCCATAATATTAGCTACAAACAGAATAGCCTGCAATACAATAAACAAACCAATGAAAATTCCTATTTCCTTAAATAATGACATCTCTTTAACATTACTGCGAACTTCTTTTAATGTTTCAGAATTTTCTGCAAATCTTTCAATAGTGGTAAACATTCTTTCACCTAATAATTAATATATATAATATATTATATGAATTATTTTCTAAATTTCAGACCTGGCTTAAAAGCTCTGGCCACAAAATCACCAATTTCAAAATAGCTATGGCTTACATCATCATAACATAAAGGATTTAATTTTTCATACGAAATTTTGCCTTTATCATCCAAAACACTTTCTTCCGCCTGAATATTGACTATTTCACCAGTGATTTGAGTGTGTGATCCGACTTCAGCAATATGCATAACCCTACACTCAAGAGATATTTTATACTCATTTATGATTGGGGCGTTAACATGTTCTGCATCCTTAAAAGTGAATCCTACATCTTCAAGCTTATTGGTGTCATATCCTGAAGCTATTCCTATATAGTCTGTTTCTGCCATATGTTCAACGCTTGGAAATGCAACGGAAAATTCCTTTGAATATAAAATGCTTTTCAGTGTTTTTCTCTTTAAGGTTGTGTTGATGGCTATCATTACTGCCGGAGGATGATGGGAACACATTGTTGCAAAAGCCAATGTGCAGCAGTCAACATTGCCCTTCTCATCATATGCTGATGCAATAATCGCAGGTGCCGGAAACATCATGGTTCTTGGTTTTTGATTGACTTTCATGATTAAAATTAATAGATTAATACTAAATAAATCTTTTATTTAGAATTTGAGAAAAAATAAAAATAATTAATATTTTGGCCTGTTAAGAGTAACCCACCTTCTGTTTAACAGCATTCAT